>CBDUKY010000182.1:0-6549 GCA_965367925.1 uncultured Pseudomonadales bacterium
ACTAGTGGAAAGGAACAAGGATCGAAACTGTACCTGGTATCAAGGATCCGCTTTAATGCTAGTATTTGCCCATTGCAAATCGATTTGGAAGGTAGTTGTACGTGAAAATATGTACATGGGGTGATTTGAGTCTGGAAGCACCTGAGGTTGCAGAGTTTGGTCGGCTGCGACTAGATGGGAAAGTTGCCTATCTAGCAACCGTTCGTCACAGTGGTATGCCGCGAACTCATCCAGTGACGCCGATTGTGAGTGATGGTCACTGCTATATATTTGCTGATCCCGACTCGTCGAAGGTACGGGATTTACGTGGCTGCGCTAATTTTAATTTGCACTGTGCTATGTCTGATAGCTCTGGGAGTAGCGGGGAGTTTCAAATCAGTGGTTTAGCAGTAGAAATCAACGATACAAATATCAGGCAGGCAGTAGAATCAAATTGTTCTTATCGTCCATCTCAACGATTTATTTTGCTTGAGCTACAGCCAAATGAAGCCATAGCAACAAGTTACAAGGGCGGTCGACCTAATCGCCGAAGATGGCAGGCTGCGGCTGAATTAGCCTAACAAGTGACGGCTTTATAGTTCTGGCAAGATAACTGTTTGCATAAATTGTCTAAGTCTCGGTTGAAAAGACAACTCGATGCCTTGTTCCAGATTGCGCATCTGCCATTGCTGACGTAATTGCTGGTGAACCTTGTGGCTAGAAACAATCAAGCCTGGGTCGGCAAGTAGCCAGACGATGCTATTTTGGATAAAGGATTCGCTGTAGGGAGATTCGGCACTGAGATAGTCTGCGACCTGCTCAATATTCCATATCTTTTGGCTGTATTTTCGTTCAGCGACAAGCAACAAATTTTCAAACCTTTGCTGTTGTAATAATCCATAACGAGTCATCTGATCCGTGTATAGGCCCTGCTCATCGAGAAGATCGATCATAAACAGGCCGATGCCTCGATCCCGGGCACGAGCAGAGAGGCTTGCAGCACCTGGCTTGATTGCTGCGGCGAGATAAGCCCTTGTTTGCCACTCGAACGCAGGGAGTTCTAACAGTGCTGACGGCGCGATAAGTAGCAGTTGGTTGTCGCGGAATGTGGGCGTAAAAAGAAGATTGTCGTCAAGGGCAATTGTTAGCCGATCCTCAGGCTCACGCTGCCAGAGTTGCTCGAGCGATTTATATTCTTCCAGATGCAATGAGAAGAGATCCAGTAGGGTCTGGGATTGAGTATGATCAGGAATGCGGTATTCAGCACTGCGATAGATTGCTTTTGCTGACGAGCCGATTTGCTGTTCGAGAATGGCGAGATCAGTTGCCTGTATGGCGAGCGCCTGCTCTATTTCAGTGAATCTTGTCTGAGATAACCCAGGCGCAGTTGTAGCCAAAGTACCTTTATTGATGGCTGTTGAAACACTGCGAAGACCGGCAAGTGTTTGCGCCAGGCTTTCCAATACAGGAACAAGGTTAGCCCGGTACTTATTTGAGAGTTCGTTGGCACGAGCCTTCTGCTCGGCGGCGCTCAGATCTGTGTAGCTCAATAGCAGTTGGATGCGATCCTCAAACGGGTTCTGTCTGGTGCTAAGCAACCTATCCAGGTAGACCTCAGATGCTGCAATGAGGGGTTCAGGGTAGCGATAGCCCGTTTGGTGTTGGTCTTTTAACACCTGGATCAGAACCTTGATATTGGTGCCTGACCAGTCAATCTCAGCAAATCGTTTTTCTAGCGCCGCTGTTGTACTTTTTTCATAACCTGGTGCTGGGAGGAACTGACCCAGGGTTTGAAGATGATTCCATGTGTCCCAGGTAGAGACTTTTTCTTCCCAGTAGGCTGCGAGTCTGTGCAATCGTTTGATTGCCTGCCGATTTTTATCATCTAAGAGTGATCCGTTTAACTTTTCCAGTTCCCGGTTGGTATCACGCAGTTGTTCAAGGTATTGAATTGATGCCTGTCTATCAAGCCAGGGATTCAGTGGGATTGTGTCGATCAGCCTGTTGGCAATGGCATTTTCAAATTGTGTGATTAGTTGGGGTGAGGCAATAGCTTTTTGCGGTAACGGTTGATCATTAAATATGATCGGTATGCCTGCACAGGAAATAAGGCTGCCAGATAATAGGAAAATAAGCAGGCCCTGGATTAAACCTGCTGGGTTTCTAGCCCAGTGAAATAGTATTCTCATTGACGCTTGAGACTTGAGTTAATCTGGTTAGCCAGTTCGATCATCTGCTTGCAAGTTGGCATAACGCGCGCAATCTGTTGTTCAGTTTTCGCAACAAAGTCTAGCGCTTTGATACCTTGCAAATTGATGCGGACGTTCATTTCTGCTGCACGTATGGTGGTATTTATCAGTAATGCTGCAATACCAGTATCAGTGACTAGATTCTTGTTACCGTGAGTTGATAAAAAGCTAATGTCAGATGCAAGCGAGGCAGCAAGCATTAAGGTTTTGAGCGGTGCGTCGACTGCAACGATTAGTGCGGCTTGTATGGCGGCAGATCGTTCCTGCTTTTCCTGCTCTGAGCGCTTTGGCAGCTTGTATGCAGCCATGACCTCATTAAAACCTTCAGCATCGGCTCTGGCAAGGTTCAAGAATTCCTTTGTAGCTTCATCTGCTCTCAGAATGATAGCGTTGCGCTCAAGCGCCAGGTGATCGTCATCACTATTTGTGAACTCAGCGACCATCTTGATTAGCGCGGCTAATTGACCACCGGTGATAGCAGCGACAGCACCACCACCAGGGGTTGAGGTCTTCGCACCCAGTGCTGTCAGGTAAGCTTGAAGTGTCTGGTTTTGCAATTTTTACCCGGGGTCCTTAAAGATGAAAATTTTCAAAGAGTCGCAGGGTATTTCTCATACACATTGCAACGGTCATGGGACCTACTCTTGGAATGTAGATATCAGTATGAGTATTGATATTAGTGTCAAAATTACTGTAGCTAGAGAAATTGACGCACACGGTTCCTGGTTGAACTTCGCTGGCGCTAACCTTGTCAAAATCCTCACTTGGCACGCCAGTGATAACAATGTCAGATTTTCTCAGTGCCTCTGCCCGGGTAATGTCCGTTTCATGCGCTATTGCAGATTCAAACTTTAGCGGGCCATTTAGGTCGAAGCTGTAAACCGTGGCACCATCGTTTGACATCATCACCGCCAGTGGGCGACCAATAACCTCGCTTCGATTGAATATGGTTACGACCTTACCCTCAATGGGTTTCTCCTGCGACATATCGTAGGTACCAATCTCAGTTAGCATCTTGATGATTGCCAGCGGTGTACAAGGTAACAATGCCTTCTTGGTTGGTTCACCTTCAATGGCGAGACGATCGTTGGCATAGAGTTTTTTGGTCCAGTAGCGACTGCCTGCCTCTATATCCTTTCGAAAGTCCACCATATTACGTAAGTAGTCATCCTGCTGATTCTGGAAAATCGGAAAGTAGATGAATATCCCATGGACCTGAGGATTGTCGTTTAGTTCAGTAATGTGTTCTTCAAGCTGTAGTCGTTCAATTTGACGCAGGTCATAGTGGATGCCGACATCGTCAAATTGCTTTTGGGTAGCACGAGCGTATGCAATTGATGGCTTATCCTGGCTTGCGATCAGGCCGGCAACATTAATCTGGTGACCAAGCACCTCGACATCGTGTTTTACCTGCTCAATGTACTGGGCTGCGATTGCAGCGGGGTTGAGTTGTGGTTCCAAACTCACTCCTGGCTATCATATTGATGTTGTTGGCGTGAAATAGCACCGAGATAGCCCTTGTGATGGCGTTTGCCATAGTCCTCTTTGGTAAAGCCACGTAAGCCGATCAAGGTTAGCGCTATAGCGTCGCAGATTGCTGACATCACGGCGATGCTGGCGCTGGGGGTAAGGTTTAATGGACAGGGCTCTTGAATATCTGATCCCATGTCTATGATGAGTTTGCTCATATCACGAAGAGGTGAATTGCTATGGGAGGTCACGCCTATGACGTTATCAATACCAAGCTCACGCGCATTCTGGAGCATCTCTAGCACCTCGATGGACTTGCCGCTGGTTGAGAAGGCAACGATGAGATCACCGGGAACAAGCATCCCCAGATCACCGTGTCCTGCCTCTGCGGGGTGGATAAAAAATGCTGGTGTTCCAGTTGATGCTAGTGTGGCTGCGAATCTCTGCGCCACGTAGCCGGCCTTGCCAATCCCGGTGGTAATCACCTTGTTTGGGCTTGCCAGGATCATTTGAACAGCGGTTTCGAATTCATCAGTGACGTTGATATTCGATATGGCATCTGCTTCTGCTTGTATGATGGACGCTAAAGTCTCTTGAATGCCCAAGTGATATTCCCAGGATGATTTTAACAGGCCGAGATTATACTCGATCTCCGCCTTGTTGTAGCATGAATACAAATTTGAAAACCAAAAGAGGGAAGTGCCATGGTGAAAATAGTTGGGAATGTAAAGCCAGAGGATGACTACACGCATCCGCTAGGTGAGGAAGAAAACTTCAATGAGTCTGTTTACTTCAACTTTTTTGATAGGAAAGCTAATCGCGGCGGATTTATCAGAATGGGTAACAGGGCAAATGAAGGCTACGCGGAAATGACGGTAATCATCTATAACCCGGATGGTTCCGCTTTCTTTAACTATAAAAAGCCTGAGATTGACAACAATGATGGTTGGAATGCGGGAGGCGCCAGGGTGGAAGTACTTGTGCCTGGGGAAAAAATTCGCACAAGTTACGAGGGTTCTGCTTTGTACATGTCGAATCCGAAAGACATGCAGGATCCTTCCTCAGCCTTCAAAACGAATCCGTTCAAAAAGATTGTCGTTGATCTTGTCCATGATGGTGTTGGACCTCTCTATGGCCATGTTGGTGAGCCAGGAGATGGTAATGATTTTGCCCGGGCACACTATGAACAGCATATGAAGGTAACTGGCACTATCCATATTGACGGCGAGCCAGCAATCAATATTGAAGGGCATGGGTTGCGAGACCATTCCTGGGGTCCACGGTACTGGCAATCTATTCGGTCATATCGTTGGCTTACAGGAAACTATGGCGATGACCTTGGCATGGTGCTATCTATCGTTGGAGATAGAGTAGGCGGCATGTTTCACAAAGGTGAGGAGTTCATCCGGGTCACGGACATTGATTTGAAAACCCAATATCAGGCTGAGACCCGATTTCATGAGTCATTTGTCGCTGATGTAAAACTGGAAAATGGTGATAAGCATCATATTGAAGCAATTGTTAAAGGCTTTGTACCTTTACGAAATCGCCGTTCAGAGCAGGTCACCTATATTGGAGAAGGCATGACCGAATATACCCTGGATCAAGATCGTGTTGGTTATGGGTTGAGTGAATATCTGGATCAGCCAGGAGATGAGTTGTAACTGACACGTCACTCGTAAAAATGGCAGGCAAAAAAAATCCCCGCATTTGCGGGGATTTTTTTGTCTTACCGAAACCTGTTATGAAGCAGGATCTGGGAAGATGATTGCAGGCAATGCCTGAATACTACCGTCGTCATATGTTACAACGCCGTTAGCATCAAGTGTTGCTGTATCAACAGCTGCTTCACCTGTACCAACACTGAATGTACCGATAGTACCTTGAGCAGGTAAGTTGCCATCAGTCAATGTCAGTGTAAGGGTTGCAGAACCGTCTGTGAGCGTATTCACGTCAACATTACCTGTTCTAGTGATTGAACCATTGATTGCACCAGCAGGTGAAGCAATGGTGAACCCTTGCGTAGATGAGCCAACTGTACCAGCGAAGGTAAGCGTCAGATCATTTGCTGCAAGGCTAGAGAAGGTAAATGCGATTGAATAAGTAGGTGTTGCATCATCAGCTTCGCTGTCACCAATAAGTGAAGCGTCGATAGAGAATGAAACGCCAGGCGTCTGACCAGTAACTGTACCAGTAAGTGTCAGATCTTCAGTACCAGCCGCTGTACCAGGTGCAGCGCTAAAGCTACCTACGAAAGTTTGTAGTGTAGTAGTACCAACTGTAGTTGTCAGTGTCGCTTCAGGAATACTAACTGAAGTTGCATCTGAAGAGGCTGTCGCACCAGTTAAAGTAACTACTGCTAAGCCAGCAGCAGTTGCTGCGTCTGCATCTAGAGGCCAGCGTGAACTAACACCCGTTACAGTGAAGTCGCCTTCACCATTCTTGGTTAGTACATATTCCAGACCATCATCATCAGCAGTTTCACCATCTTCAACAGCGTTTGTTACTGGAGAAGTCTTGGTGCCTGCATCAATAGCTGCAGCGTCAGCTTTAAGTGCAGCGTCTAAACGGCGCTGGGCTTGAGTTGCACTAGTAGAGCTAAGCAGACGAACCTGTTCAAGCTCGGATGCGAAAGCTTCAGTTGCACTAGCATTTGCCTGACCGCCAAAACCTTGTGCACCAGTACTAGATACAACTTCACCAATTACCTGAGAAAGCTTAATAACAAAGGCTTTAGTCTGGTCAATTGGTTCTGCGCTGCCAGCAGCAGCTGATGGTGGTAGCTTCACAGCTGCTGCGCCAAAGCTTGCATAAAGTGCAGCATTAGCGTTTGCGTTACCAACGGCTGCAG
>CBDUKY010000183.1:0-6549 GCA_965367925.1 uncultured Pseudomonadales bacterium
CGTTGTTGCTAACAAGATGAATGCCGGTGATGGCATCGTCGCTTGTGAGGCTGGCTAACACCTGATCAAGAAGGTTGCGTCTACTACCGTAGGTAACGATCACAACATGTACATTAGGATGTGAATCAGGCATCCGGCAAACTACCTGGTGCGAAGTTGGTCGCTACCTGTTGGATGAAGCGTGCAGGTTCGGCTTTGATGGCGGCCCGGTAGGCATCAAAGTTTTTTGCATGACGCTCAAAGTGCTCGAAGATGTCTCTGCTAAGTTCACCAAAGTCCTTCACATAAGCTTTGCTGCTATCATTTAGTTTGTATCGGTCAGGTATTGGCACATCGGCAAAGTAGTTAGCAGAACCTTGCCTGCCAGTGATAACACAACAGCCGGCCATGGCAGCTTCTCTTGGTGGCCTGTCTTTCCCCGGATGATGGCCAAAGTCGACGTAGATTTTCGCTTTGATCAATAGTGCCGCTACCTCATCAGGTGTCATGTTTTCAATTGGGGTGAAATTAAAATCAGGATAATGACGTTTTAACAGTGCAACCTGCTTTTGTCCCTTGCGAGGATTGTAAGCAATGATGTTCTCTTTGTGTTTGTAATCCACATCTAGACGTAAAAATTCATCGCGCAAAAAGTCACTTAACATGGCTGCGTTAATACCATGGTTTGCGAGAAAGGATTTCGCATAGTCACTCTGGGTGAAATGGTCGATATTGCGTAACCTCGAGAGTGGTAACCGGTGGTCAAGTAAACTCTTGTACTTGACGTAAAGATCTCTTAGCCAGGATTGATGCTTGGCGCCAAAATAGTTGTCAACTGACAGCCACCAGATGCCTACCCGCGCATGCTTAATCGAAGTCACAAGTCCGGTGAGATTCTCAGGCAATAGAATGTAGTTGTCCGCCTGATCCTGCCAGGTTGAGACAGGGGCATCATAGTGCATAAATCGCGCAGGCTTTGTTGACTGATCAGACGCAGGTAAGTAGGTCACATAGGCATCACAGCCTTGTTTACGCAGTTGATCGACAAACTGATGCAGTAGTTCAGGACCACCCGTTTCAGCGGTAGAACTACCGACAAATATTTTTCGCGCTTTAATCACGCAGATCCCTAAAGGTTTTCAGCGCAGCGGCTACCGCCTGATCCATATTGTAGTAGATATAGTTCGCCAGCCTACCGACAAACAACACATTATGGCGCTTGGCCTCATCCCGGTAGCGGGCGTAGAGGTCCCGATTTTCATCTGTTGGGATCGGGTAAAAGGGCAGGGTCTTGTTGCGTTCGTGAGGCTGGGGGTATTCGTAGATCAAGGTGGTCTTGTCCGATGTCTGACCGGTCAGATGTTTTTGCTCGGTGATACGAGTATAGGCATGTTCATTTGGATAGTTGACGGTACCAACAGGTTGGAATTGTTCTGCATCAATGGTCTTGCTGTCGAATCTCAAGCTGCGGTAGGGCAGGTCGCCAAATTTGTAATCAAAGTACTGATCAATTTGACCGGTAAAAATTAACCCTTTGTAATCCAGTGTGTCTCGCACGGATTCCCAACTGGTGTTTAAACTCAGCTTGATGTTTGGATGGTCCAGCATCTTCTCAACCATTTTCGTGTAGCCATCTGAGGGCATGCCCTGATGGGTATCCTGAAAATAACGGTTATCTCTACCGACGAGTATGGGCACCCTGGCAGTCACAGACCGGGCAAGTTGTTCAGGTCTAAGATCCCATTGCTTAATCGTGTACTGTTCGAATACGTGCTTATACACATAGTCAGCCAGGGCTTTGAGTTCCGGGTCGTCGCTTTCTCGCATGGTCAGGACTGGCACCTTGGCGCCTTCCTTATAAATGCTGAGCAGTTTTTCTGTCAGGCGTCTGGCCTTTTCAGTATCAAATAGCTGATCGATAGAATTTAAGTTAAAGGGCAGGGGAACAAGTTGATTTTCAACGCTGGCCTGAACCTCATGCTCGTAGGGTCGCCAGTCTGTAAACTGGGATAAATAGTCCCAGACATCATCGCTGTTGGTATGAAAAATGTGTGGTCCATACTTGTGTTCAAGAATGCCGTGATCATTGATTTCATCAAATGCATTGCCGGCTATATGATGTCGCTGCTCGATAATATGGACGGTTTCATTGCGCTCACCGGCAATGCGTTCCGCGAGTGTCGCACCGGATAAGCCAGCGCCAACGATGACCCAATCGACACTCATCGTGCACCTGGCCGGGATTTAAAAAATCCTTTCTTGATAAGCACGAGTAGCATAAGCAAAGTCACACTGGCCTCTGTAATCAGCAATGCAATTGCGCCGCCTATTTCAGCAAGTGAGAGCACCAATGGGCCAACGATGACCAGGCCTAGCAGTGCACAGGCTGCGAGGATCCAGTTAAACGCACTGGTCATCTTGTTAGGGATCATAATCTGCGTACCAAAAATGTTAGATAGGCCTACCACAACAGGAATAAAGGCCATCCAGCGTAATACGTCTGCCGCCGGTTCATAACCCTCGCCACCTAGCAGCAGGATAATCAGGTCAGCGCCAAACCATAATCCCAGACTGGCTGAAACCGAAACCAGCAGGGTTAACTGGTAGGAAATTTTAAGCATATCGTTTGCTTTGTCCGGATTACTGGAAAACAGATGACTCATGCGTGGGAACATGGCTTGTGAAAGTGGCAATAGCAGTGATTGTACCGCCCGACGGGCACGGTCCGCGAGGCTAAAGTAACCAATGGCAGTTTGTCCGGCGATAACACCGACAAGCAGTGGAATAAGCTGGGTATAAAGGCTAATAGAAACCTTCGACATAAATAACCCGCCACCTGCCTTGATGGATGCTGCAATATCTTGCCGGTCTGGTAGCTGCCAGTCTAAAAGCCTGACCCTGTTGATCCAGAATAGACTCACAATCCCTGAGGTTGTCGGTGCAAGACCTATGATTAATACAGCCATCTGCGTATCCGCTGGACTTGTGACCAGGATAAACAGCAGGGGCAGGGTCACAAGCCGACTGGAAAGTTGAATGACCGCAGCTTCTTTTAGTCGTTCAAGCCCTTGAAGTAGCCACATGGGGAATAAGACATTACCGATAATTAACAGAAAGCCGAGTAGATAGAGGCTAGCGTCTTGTTTGAGTAACGGCACGGTCATGGTGCATATCGTCAAGATGAGGAGCGCTAGTAGTACAAGCAACCACTGTGCTGTCCAGGTAGCCATAAAGGTGCGAGAAACAAAACTGCGGTCAGTGCGATTAGCAGCAATTTGACTCGTTGCGCTCCAGGAGAAACCATAGTCCGTGAGCAATATACAAAACTGCATCACGACCTGAACGAAAGCAACCTTACCAAAAGCTTCAATGCCCAGTACCCGGGTGAGATAGGGCAGGGTAATAAGTGGAATAAGATAGTTCGCGATTTGCAGTACACCAAGGGCTGCAACGTTTACGCGTAGGCTAGGATTATGTTCACTCAATGTATTTTTGCCGCGGAGTTATCTAGTTGTTCGACAGCCGCTAGAAATTGTAATGCGGTGTTTTTCCAGCGCCGGTCTTTTGTATCAACCTGTGCCTTTGCTGCTAACCTCGCTCGCAGGTCAGGATCATCAATCAGCCTTTGAACACTTGCTGTGAGACCAGTGCAGTCGCGCGGCTCACAGTGTAACGCATTGACTTCATGGCTCGAAAACTCCGGGATTCCGCCGACCCTGGTTGTTACTACCGCACAACCAGCCGCCATGGCTTCAAGGGGTGGATTGCCAAACGCCTCGGTTTCATCGCTGGTAAACAGGAAAATATCTAATTTCTCGAACAGCTGTCGTAGCCCAGGCCCGGCAGGTAGATGATGGTATTCGTATGGCTCAAGGGTCTGCATGGCGAATTTGTCTTCTGCCTTTATTGCCTCGCCAAATACAAGGATCTCAAGTGCTGGATTAGTTGCCTTGAGATTTTTTAGTACGGTGATGGCGTCGCTCATCCGTTTCCAGTCTTGCAGCCGATAGAGAATCCCAATCCGTAGCGGGGTATCGACAGTGCGGGGTGCTTTAGTCGAGGTTTCAAAAAAGACTTCATCGAGCCCGTTAGGCACAACTGCCATAGGGGCTTTAGGTAGTTGTCTGGCAAGCTGCTCGGAATTGGTAACCCTTGGTATGTCTAATGCATAAACCGCGGCGACCTTGTCAGCGGGACCACCCCACAATTCATAGCTACGAGCAAAGTGGATCGGCTTGCCATATCTGGGATCGATCTGGTGATACTTCGCCACGTCATCCCACCAGGTTAATACCAGCAGGTCAGCCTCCGGCAGGAATCTGGCGCCTCGATAGGGGGCTTTGATCAGCTTGCCGGAAAAATGAAACCAGCTGGGTGTCAAAATAAGTGCGCGACAGAATTTCACGATTTGGACCAGGGTCTTACGCAAATTCCAAAAGGGTTGGCCATCCCGACCCGGCAGCATCGGGTAGACCACACTGACGTCATGTCCGAGTTCTTGCAGTGCCTCTGCTAGCTGGAGGCTGGATTTTATGCCCCCATAGAGTTCAAGCTGGGGAAGAACAAAGGTTATTCGCATTGCTGTAAGCAAGATCTGGTAAGCCATTGGGGAAGGTAGCATAAAACGCGGCGGTTGATTTCTGATTATATGTCCATTAGTCTAGACATATGGACACGAACACGATCAATATCAGTCAGGCAACCCAGATACTAAAAGCCCTGGCACAGGAAACCAGACTCAGTGTTTTTCGAACCCTGGTCAGGGAAGGCGAGGAAGGTTTGTCTGCCGGGGACATTGCCAGAGAATTTGGTACGCCACATAACACCATGTCGAGCCACCTGAGTATTTTGGAAGGTGCAGGCTTGATCTATTCCAACAGACTGGGTCGGTCGATTATTTATCGTATTGATCCGCAAAGGATCTCAGGTCTACTGCAGTTTCTTATTGAAGATTGCTGCGAGGGACAGTCATCGGCCTGCAACGATTTGCTTGGCACGATTCTCCCGGCTTGTGGGTCTTCCACCAATGAATCTCCAACAGTTTGAGTCACGCGATGTATAGCATTCTGTTTCTTTGTACCGGTAATTCAGCCCGCAGCATTCTCAGTGAAGCGATTCTTAACCATTACTGGGGTGACCGCTTTTTAGGTTTGAGTGCCGGCAGCCATCCAGGTGGACAGGTCAATCCAGCTGCGATTGCTTGCTTGCAAAAGCATGGTATTGATACATCATCACTGCGCTCAAAGTCCTGGGATGAATTTGAATCCAAAGATGCAATCGACCTTGTTGTGACTGTTTGTGATAACGCGGCGGCGGAAGTTTGCCCCATCTGGCCAGGAAACCCCGCGAAGCTGCACTGGAGTTTGCCCGATCCTGTGCACCTGCCATCACCTGAGATTGATGAGGCCTTTGAACAGCTATTTATTGATATTAAACACCGACTATCTGAACTGGTAAAAACACGATGAGTATATTTGAACGTTATCTCACCCTTTGGGTTGGCATCTGTATTGTTGTGGGTATCGCGCTCGGGCACTTCTTGCCTGGGGTTTTCCAATTAATCGCAAGCGCTGAAATTGCCCAGGTGAATTTACCGGTCGCGGTGTTGATCTGGCTGATGATCATTCCGATGCTGGTAAAGATAGACTTTGCTGCCTTGTCAGAGGTGAAGCAGTACTGGCGCGGGATTGGTATTACCGTGTTTATTAACTGGGCAGTTAAACCATTTTCCATGGCGCTACTGGGCTGGATATTTATTTCAGTCTTGTTTCGACCCTATCTACCGGCAGAGCAGATTGATTCCTATATCGCAGGACTTATTTTACTTGCCGCTGCGCCCTGTACTGCGATGGTATTTGTCTGGAGTAACCTCTCTGATGGAGAACCGCATTTTACCTTGAGCCAGGTGGCCTTGAATGATGTGATTATGGTATTTGCCTTCGCACCTATTGTCGCCTTGTTGTTGGGGATATCTGCCATCGTTGTGCCCTGGGAAACCCTGCTCCTGTCGGTGGGTTTATACATTGTCGTGCCAGTGATCATCGCCCAGGTGATTCGCAGGATGGTGATGGCGAATGGCGGGGACGATAGCCTGGCGAAATTCCTCGGCGCGATCCAACCCTTATCTCTGATGGCGCTACTCTCAACCCTGGTCCTACTATTTGGCTTTCAAGGGGAGCAGATTATTGATCAGCCGCAAATTATTGCCTTGTTATCCGTACCGATTCTGATTCAAGTCTACTTCAATTCAGGTCTAGCCTACTGGCTTAACCGCACAGCCGGTGAGGCACACAGGGTCGCTGCACCTTCAGCACTTATTGGTGCCAGCAACTTCTTTGAACTTGCCGTTGCAGCGGCCATTAGCATCTTCGGCTTATCCTCTGGTGCAGCCCTGGCAACCGTGGTCGGGGTGCTCATTGAGGTGCCAGTCATGCTAAGTGTTGTCGGGATCGTCAATGCATCGAAAGGCTGGTACGAACGAGGAGCGAGAGTGACACCAACGAAGGGTTGATAGGTGCGCACCTTCTCAATTACTGACTGAGATTGAACAAATTTCGCTCAGATGATTTT
>CBDUKY010000184.1:0-6548 GCA_965367925.1 uncultured Pseudomonadales bacterium
CCTTGATACAGCAAGCAATGCTTCTTCTACAGGCAAACCAGCGGCAATTAGGGTTGCTAGCTGACGAGTGACCAGTGACAAGGCGCGTACGGAAAGTGATGGTTTGAATAAATCACCGAATGGACTTGCGTCAGAGGCTTTAGATTCTTTGGTTACGACAACCGATAAGGGCGCCATTCCCTTATCTCTAAGGATCTGTCGGACCTGTCTTGAGCTATCCGCTTCAAGAACGCCCTTTTCTTCCCGACCCTTTGGATTGAGTGCAATATATTCGAAAGCCGCCATGCTTATTCTTTTGTTGTCACGCGGAGAAGTTCATCAATAGATGTCGCACCACTGAGTACTTTTGATACACCATCATCTCGTATGCCGGTAGAACGGGTCCGCGCATGTGCTTCTAAATCTAATTCAGAGGCACCGTTATGAATCATCCTGCGCAAGGTGTCATCAATCGCAACCACCTCATAGATACCTTGTCGGCCTCTGTATCCTTCATGGGCACACTTGTCACAACCAACCTCTCGATAAATTGTTGGTGGATTCGACGCATCAACACCTAACAGATCACATTCGTATTCATCCGCGGTATAGGCCGGTCGACAATCAGTACAAAGCAGGCGCAAAAGCCGCTGGGCAACGAGACCAACAATACTATTGCTTAGCAAGTAGGGTTGAACGCCCATATTCTCAAGCCGGGTTAAGGCACCAATAGCCGTATTTGTGTGAATTGTTGATAACACCAGATGGCCAGTTAAACTTGCCTGAACAGATATATCCGCTGTCTCAAAGTCACGAATCTCACCGACCATCACCACATCAGGGTCCTGGCGCAAGATCGCCCGTAGCCCCTTGGCAAAGGTCATATCAGCCTTGGTATTAACCTGGGTCTGACCGATACCTTCAACATCGTATTCAATAGGGTCTTCAACAGTGAGGATATTGCGGGAGCGATCGTTTAGCTGATCCAGACAGGCATACAAGGTTGTGGACTTACCGGAACCTGTCGGACCCGTGACGAGAATAATACCGTGGGGTTTTTTAACCAGTTCTTGCATTGTCGCAAGATCCTTAGCGCCCATACCCATATTCGTCAGGTTACGACGACCTTCTTGTTTGTCCAACAAGCGCATGACAACCCGTTCGCCATTGCTTGCAGGAATGGTAGACACTCGAACATCCACTTCCTTGCCGCCAACCCGAACAGATATTCGTCCATCCTGGGGCAAACGCTTTTCAGCAATATCGAGCTTCGCCATGACCTTAATCCGAGACACAAGCAGTGGTGCCAGGGCGCGCCTTGGACTGACTACCTCGCGAAGGACGCCGTCGACACGGAATCGAACTACTAGCCGGGTTTCGTAAGTTTCCACGTGGATATCTGAAGCATCGACCTTAACTGCCTCGGTGAGCAAACTATTAATGAGCTTAATAATTGGCGCATCATCTTCTTGTTCCATCAGGTCGCTATTTTCTGGAATGGCATCAACGATACTGCTGAGGTCCATCTCCTCCCCTAGCCCCTCGATCATTTGCATCGCTTCATCAGAATCATTCTGATAGGTGAGGGACAGTTGGCGATCGAAAGTCGGGAGATCGACTTCTTTGGCGGAAATCCGGCTACCAGCAAAGCGGCGAACTTCTGCGAGAATTTGCGGCTTGAGGCCAGATTTAAAGATAACTTCATGCTGGTCATCGCCAACCTGACGCAGTAATAACACCCCATGACGCTTGGCAAAGCTAAATGGTAGACGCCGATTTTGTACAACTTCACTCATCGATAGGTGATTCCATTTCTAGGTAAGGTCGATAACTAGCTGAATATTATATACTTAACAGCTTCTAAAGACTGATCTGAATATACTCACTGTAGAACTGCCGGGTATTGTCTCATTAGCCCCTATGACATGCTAGAACGGTGTTTAACCGCAAAAGGGCTAAATATATTTTTCTCTGTCTCTTCTCAAATGGTCGAAAGAAATTTACTATAACGATCATTTATAGAATTTTTGACCCGCAATCAAACGGGGTGATCATTCACCAGAGTAATTATGAAGCTAAGCGATATAGATCTAAATTTGTTTGTTGTTTTCGATGCCATTTATACAGAAGGTAACCTTACCCGTGCTGGTGAGATTATCGGCATAACCCAACCTGCAGTGTCGAACTCCTTGTCCCGACTGCGTAATCTGTTTAACGACCCGATGTTCGTCAGGACAGCGGAAGGCATGGTACCAACCCCGGTTTCTCAAAATATTGTCGGTTCTGTTCGGCAGGCACTTGGATTGATTCGTTCAAGCGTCCAGGAGAGTGAAATCTTTGATCCTCTCGCCTCGGATAAACGCTTCCGCATCAGCATGTCTGACCTTAGCCAATCAATATTGTTGCCTTATCTGTTCGGCAAAATTAAACGTGAGGCACCGCAGATCGCCATTGATTGCTACCATATCCGGCGCCGGGACATGAATATAGAACTTGCCTCTGGCAACCTGGATCTTGCAGTGGATATTCCATTGACGCCGGACCCACAGATTAAGCATGCACCGCTATTTTCCCATCCTCATGTTTGTGTGATCCGAAAGAACCACAGTATGGTGCAAGAAAATGCAAAGTTAGATATCGACACCTATCTGGCACTAAGTCATATCCATATTTCCTCACGTCGCGGTGGTCTGGGCCATACTGACCTTGCACTCGGGAAAATGGGTAAACGACGCCAGATTGGACTTAGAACCCAACATTATCTCGCCGTGCCAGAACTGGTTTCTCGAACAGACCTTGCACTGACGGTACCTAGAGTATTCGCTGAATTCCTCGCTTCTCGTCTGGCGGTTAACTACTACGAACTGCCATTCGAGGTTCCCCACCTTGAAAGCTATCTTTACTGGCATGAAAGCACAGACAAGGATCAGGCAAACAAGTGGATGCGCGATATGTTGCTAGAAATGCCCGCAAAAGTCGCCTGGGGTGCCCTTCCATCTTAGAGCTGACAATAAAACTAAGGTAGTACATGAATTTCGTTGGTAGTCATATTCTTTCTGTTTCTCAATTTGACCGCGCGGCCATTGAACAGGTTTTTACAGTCGCTGACAGGATGGAACCCTACGCCCATCGACGCAGAATCACTCGCGTACTTGAAGGCGCGATACTTGGCAGCATGTTCTTCGAACCCAGTACAAGAACCCGCATTAGTTTTGGTAGCGCATTTAATCTACTGGGTGGTGAAGTACGAGAAACTACCGAGGTAAAAGCATCTTCTATCGTCAAGGGTGAAAGTTTTTACGATACCGCCCGGGTCTTATCAGGTTATAGCGACGTGATCGTCATGCGTCATGAACTTGAAGGTTCTGTGGGTGAATTTGCCGAGGCAAGTCGAGTGCCGGTCTTAAATGGCGGAGACGGTTCAAATGAACACCCGAGTCAAGCCCTGCTGGACCTCTATACAATTCGTAAGGAATTGGAAACCCAGGGTAAAACCGTGGATAACCTCCGAATCGCCTTGATTGGAGATTTGAGATACGGACGTGCGGTACACAGCCTATGCAAATTGTTAGCCCTTTACAAAAATGTTCATTTCACCCTGGTTTCACCACCGGAACTCAGCCTGCCGGAAAATTATGTTGAGTCTATTCGCCAACAAGGTCACCAGGTTGTCCAGTCGTCTGACTTACAAACAGGTATCGGACATGCGGATATTCTTTATGTCACCCGTACCCAGGAAGAAAGATTCCCGTCGCCAGAGGAAGCTGAGAAGTACAAGGGTCTATTTCGTTTGAATCAAACAATTTATACGGAATACTGTGAACCTAATACGGTGATTATGCATCCCTTGCCCAGAGATTCTCGTGGCAACGCCGGTGAACTAGATATTGATCTGAATGACAATCCAAATCTTGCTATCTTTCGTCAGACAGACAACGGCGTCCTTATCCGTATGGCATTGTTTGCCTTGATACTCGATGTTGCAGATCAGGTAGATGACCATGCCAGAGATGTAACCTGGTACACCGCGAAAAGATTTTAAAATAGATTTACACTAAGACAATTGACCAGTCGTCCATCAGCGCTAATCTCAGGAGACAACCGATGATCTACAACAACATTCTTGAAACTATTGGCAATACGCCGGTCGTGAAAATTAACCGCCTGGGTCCAGCAAACCAGACAATTTACGCTAAACTTGAAGCGTTTAACCCGCTAGCATCCGTTAAAGACAGGCTAGCTATCGCAGTCATTCTTGACGCTGAAAAATCCGGTGCATTAAAGCCAGGTCAAACTGTTGTTGAAGCCACCTCTGGCAATACGGGTATTGCCCTTGCGATGGTCTGTGCTGCCAAGGGTTATCCATTTGTTGCCACCATGGCCGAATCATTTTCAATTGAACGCCGTAAAATCATGAAGGCACTTGGCGCAAAAGTGATTTTAACGCCTGCCGCTGAACGAGGAACCGGCATGGTAAAACGAGCTGTAGAACTCGCTGAAAAGTATGGCTGGTTTAAAGCTGATCAATTTCAAAATCCTGCTAACCCGGCCTATCACCGCAATACTACTGGTCCTGAGATTCTCAGTGATTTTGCCGGTAAGGCTCTGGACTATTATGTTAGCGGCTGGGGGACTGGCGGCACCATTACCGGTACAGGCGAGATGATCAAACTTGCCAGACCCGAAACAAAGGTCATTGGTGCGGAACCAGAAAATGCCGCCCTGCTCTCCGGCAACGAATGGGCGCCTCATAAGATTCAAGGTTGGACGCCAGACTTTATCCCTGGTGTGATGAACAAGTCTGTCATTGATGACATAGTGCTAATCCCCGATGACAAGGCAATAGAGACCGCCCAGAACCTTGCAAGTCAAGAAGGCATTTTCTGCGGTATATCAGGTGGCGCAACCATGTGGGCTGCGCTTCAAACGGCTGAAAAAGCACCTGCTAACAGCACTATTCTGGCGATGATTCCAGATACCGGTGAGCGGTATATTTCAACCCCGCTATTTGAAAATATTTCTGAAGAATCAGACGACGCCTGGTTAGAAACTTTGTGAAAAAAAATCTTCTGATTGCCGATGCTGCCGCTGAACGACTTGCAGCTCATTTAACACCGCTATTAGACCAGATTGAACTCTATCTTATGACTGAGGGTGGGAAGATCACCCACCAGGGTAATGAGGTACCAATCGACAAGGTCAACATTCACTATGGCTGGTTTGGCAGAGATGTCATGTTTGCCGGTTACGGGCGTGAATATGCAGTACAACTACTCAAGGCAGAAAACCTTGAATGGGTTCAATCAGCATCAGCTGGCCTCGACGCACTCTTCTTTGCAAAATTAGCTGCCAAGGGTATCCAGCTCACCAATAGCGATGCACAGGCTATAGCAATTGCCGAGTATGTTGTTTCAAGTGTCTTGTATAGATTCCAGGATTTTGAAGTCCGCAAACAACATCAAACGAATAAACGCTGGCAGGACAATCACTTCAGAGAAGTACACAACTCTAATTGGATGATTATTGGCTACGGCAACATTGGTCGTTTGACTGGTATCCGGGCCAATGCTTTTGGCGCAAATGTCACAGGCGTAAAGCGTTCGGTTACTGTTGCAGAAGGCGCAAATAGCATCATTACCTATGACGAAATCATCGATAGCCTACCAGCGCAAGACGTTGTCGTGCTTGCCTGTGCGCTTACTGATGACACACGCAACATCGTCAATGAAACCTTCTTAAATAAGCTTAACAAAAACACTGTGCTGGTTAATATTGGCCGTGGGGATCTTGTTGATGAAACCGCACTACTCAATGCCCTTGATAATGATCAACTAGATTATGCGGTGTTGGACGTTTTCCATACCGAACCCCTACCACCGGAAAGTCGGTTCTGGACGCATCCAAAGGTGCTTGTGACCCCCCACTCATCTAATCGCGGCCATGGTACAAATGTTAGAGGTGATGAGCTGTTTCTGCATAATTTGAATGCACTACTTAAGAAACAACCCCTTAGGAACCTTGTAAACAATGCTGAACTTGTTAGTAGCTAAACATTAACCTCACTACATTAGCTATGATCTAGGCCGTCTAAACTAAAAAATATAGCTCCTCAGTTTACCGCCAAAAAAAAGGCGCCGATTGGCGCCTTTTTATTTCTATTTCATACTCGCTTAGCCAAGCAATGCATCAAATTCAGGCACTGCAGTAAACAAGTCAGCAACAAGACCATAGTCAGCAACCTGAAAAATAGGTGCATCCTCGTCCTTGTTAATCGCAACAATCACTTTACTGTCTTTCATACCAGCAAGGTGTTGGATAGCGCCGCTAATACCAACAGCGATATATAGGTCAGGAGCAACAATCTTACCTGTTTGACCAACCTGCATATCGTTAGGTACAAACCCTGCATCAACAGCCGCACGTGATGCACCAATCGCTGCACCAAGTTTGTCCGCCACAGATTCAAGCAGTTTGAAGTTGTCGCCATTTTGCATACCACGGCCACCAGAAATGATGATGCTCGCTGCGGTAAGCTCTGGACGTTCAAGTTTAACAATGTCTTCTTTAAC
>CBDUKY010000185.1:0-6477 GCA_965367925.1 uncultured Pseudomonadales bacterium
GTTTCCATCAAATTTCTTTCGCAATATCTGAATTTCCCTGTGGGACCCTTTCAAAAAATTAGTCCGTTTGCCTTTACCAGTTTCTTCTTCACCCGCGTAAGGTACCCAAAAACCACTCCAATCTCTGTGATTCCAAAACGCGGATTCACTCCAGTCTTTGTCACGGAGTGAGCGTTCTGATAACTGGGCGGAAGCGTGTAGATTATACAGGTGGCCTGTTTCGGCATGTTCAATGTAGAAGTCAATCACCGTGTAATCTTCGGCTTTACCCTTGCCGCAGACGAACAGGGAATCTTCGTCGTGCATAAGATAAATGGCAATTTGTGCTGGCAATTCAATTACTGTGGCAGCTTGCCATTCAGCTGTATCACAACGACCGTCAAATAGAGGTGCTTTGTTTGTTGGATTAATCACAATGGCCTCGGAGGCGATTGCTTTCGAGGTAAGGGCCAAAAGTGTTGCGGCTATTAACAATATGTTAGATGTCATTCGCATAGCGGATTCTAGTGTAAATAGTTTTATGAATGGGTATTGGTTAGTTAACAATGCATGAGTGAATTACTGGTTCAAAAGACCTTCGACCCAACTTATAAATCTTGCTGAACTTCTCGTTTCGAAACTGTCTCTATTTGGTACGTAATAGCACAGGTCTGAGCGGATAGATCGAGTTTTAAACGTCTGCAATAGCCTGGATTTTAGCAACCCTTTTGTGAGTGTTGTAGAGCAAAACACAAGTCCATTTCCCGCCATTGCTTGCTGGATTCCGAAAAATTCTTGATCCAGTTTCTTGAGTTTAATTTTTGAGCCATCTAGCCCATTTTTTTCTAACCAGGCATCCAGAGGGGGATCTGGTAGTGATTTGTTTTTCCACGCTGTTGTAAAAAGCGTGATGGGATCATCTGACCAGGAAGGAGACATCACGCCATAAGCACCAAATATATTGAATGACTCAGACTTAATTACATCAGATGCTTTAACCACGGATGCATCACCGAGCCGAACGGGAATAATATATGATTGACTATCGACCGACTCACCAGTCGATATTTCGATGGAAATACCGGGATTGGCTAGTTCAAATTCCTGCAAGGCGGGGATTAGTACCATTGCCGCCAATGATGATGTCGTCGTCACTCTGACCGCGTTGCCAGCCTTCAATACCTCCTCTAATGCACTGTCAATTTGTCGAAATCCATCAGAAGTCGCCCTGGCTAATCTCATGCCCATGCTGGTGAGTGATATTCGCCTTCCTACTCGATGAAACAAATTTACGTTTAGCCGGCTTTCAAGATTACTAATGTGATGTGAAATAGCTGTTGGCGTCAAGGACAGTTCTTCTGCAGCTAATTTGAAGCTACCTTGACGAGCAGCTGACTCAAAGGCTTTTAGCGCCTGTAACGATACGTGCATATTGGATCTCCACACCAGGTGTTAGTTTTTCGACCATATAGGTGAGTTAAAATCATCTGCAAGTGTAATTTTTTCGTTTGTGCCATTTTATACAGGCTCACAAAATAGTGCCTGCATTTAGTCAACAAAGGAAACCAACATGGGCACATTATTGCACATAGATTCAAGTGTTAGAGCAGCGAACAACCCTAACCCAGACCATGACTCTGTATCAAAAAATATCGCGCTTCAGTTTGTTGAAACATGGAAACGGAATCGGCCTCAAGATGAATATATCTATCGTGATGTAGGAATGAATCCGCCGCAATTCATTACGCAAGAATGGATTGGCGCTGTGTTCACCCCTGAAGAGAAAAGGACATCAGAGCAGAAAGAGAGACTCGCGCTATCAGATGAATTGATTGCAGAAGTGGTGGTTGCCGATGTGATCGTAATTTCTTCACCGATGTATAACTATGGTATGCCTGCACAACTAAAAGCCTGGTTTGATCAAATTGTACGTATCAACAAAACGTTTGACTTCGATCTCGGGCGAGGAGACTTCCCGTTACAGCCTATACTTTCAGGTAAAACGCTGATTATTGTTACCTCAAGTGGGGAATTTGGATTTGGAAAAGGGGAAGTTAGAGAGGGCTCTGGTCATTTAGCGCCACACCTTCGGACGCTGAGTAAGTATTTAGGTGTGGACACAATGCATGAGATTGCTGCTGAGTACCAGGAATTTGGTGACGAAAGACACCGCATATCTGTTGCCAATGCAAAACGTCGAGCAGTAAGCATTGCTTCAGGTCTTAGTCGTTCAACCCTGGCTCTTTCGTCGAATAGTGAGGTTGCCAATGGCTGATCAAATTTTTAATGATCTTCCTTTAGTAAATCAAAGGATTGAGATCTGATGAATTCAATATTGATCGGCACATCTAGCTTGCTGCGAGGTGTTACGGTGCCACAGGCGGGGCATGGCTCTTAATCGTCAGTTGTAATTTTGGGTTTTGTAAAAATCACGAAGGGGATGGCCAATGGTCCAAATACTAAACCCATCATTCCCCAGAACACAGGCTTGAGTCCTCGCTGTTTTGCGACTAGGTGACAAATAGCGATGCTCGCCAATGTTACAGCTAATAAAATGGATATGAACATTATCGTTAGCTCCGTGTGCTGTGGAAGTACTTTTCGCTGCTAGAGAACGTCTCAATAACCGTCTTAACACGTCTACCTGCGGTCCTTGGACCGCGCATTTGATTGGCTTGTTGTAAGTACTAAAGTGTAGCAGATATAGCCTGTGCGTCATCATCGTCTTTAAACGTTAACTCACTACGAGTGCCGGCGTAGGTATTTTGAAATTCTGCAACGAGATAGACGACACTGACACCAAACTCTTTAGCTTTACCAAATTCCAGATTTACTCCCTCTATTTCAAGCGCGATTTCCTCATTCAGTTTTGAACGGATTCTTTGAATAATTTCATCTACCTTAGTTACTTGTTTCGCCAATAAAATCTCTTTTACTTTTTCATGTGTTTCTGTCTCTTTCCAGGCATCTTTGAATGATTCTCCAACAGTATTCAGTAATATCCAACTAGCTGTTGCAGCCACAACGCCAGTTAGAATTATTGATCCGGTTTCTGCGGTTTCCAGATACATTCCTTTAAACTGGTGTGCTTGTAAGCCATCTTCAACCGCTTGAATTATTTCTCTGGGTACTTGAGGAACTTCTCGCCTAATTGTTTCAAAGTCTGCTTGCTCTGATTCCTTTAAAGCCGAATCTACCGAAGATATAATTCTTGCAACAAGATCGGCTGGGATCTTGTCATTAGAGTGAAATTTAAGAACAACTCTGATGTCTTCTATTTGTTCCATATGCTATTCCCCATAAGTCGGTTGTTGGAGCATCATGCTTGGGTCATCATTTAAGCTGCCTGGCCTCCCAATTTTAAAAATATCTAACGCGATTTGTGCTGCTGATTACAGGGCAAACTTTATGTTGTATCTTCGCAATTAACCCCTGACCCTGAATCTTACGTTAGCGTAAGAAAGGAGGGTCGCCATGAACACAGAATCCGCAGAACCTGATCTGACACCGATGCTGGATGTTGTTTTTATCATGCTGATATTCTTCATCGTCACAGCGACATTTGTCAAAGAAATTGGATTGGATTTGCCATCAGGAGATAAAAAGACAGAAACCCAATCATCGGTACAAAGCCTGGTGATTGAAATTTCGTCAGCTGATCAATATTCGGTTATGGGAAAATCCGTAGACCACCGAATGCTCAAGAATCGTTTGGCAGCATACTTCGCAGAGGATCAAGATCGGCCCATTGTTGTACAGCCTGATAGAGAGTCATCCACGAATGCACTTGTTCATGCGTTGGACGTGGGACGGTCTCTAGGAATTGATATCAAACTGGCTGATAGTTTATAGCATCTCATGCAGAACCGCTGTCTTGTTCAATGTAGATGGTTTTATTTAACCATAAGCCTCTCGTCGGTGACTGTTCTTGTCAGCGCTAAACGCGTAACGAGCACAGTTGTCATCACTACCCACTACCTGAATTTGCTCTGCGGCTTCTGACTTTACGCTTTCAATGAACTCTTCCACCAAATCTTCAGGTAATCCAAGCGCTGTAGTCGCAGCGGCCAGGTGATTGGATCTCAGGGTCTCCGCCAATTTTAAATCGATAAACATTTTGGCACTTTCAACTTCTGCCAAACGAGCCACGAACGACAGGTAAAACTCACCTTTACCCTCATGGACTACCCTGGTGAGCAAAAATGCGATGTGTTTTTCCCAATTGGATTTATCTAGAAACTCAACGGGTTCGATTACATAGTTCCCGATGGTAAGCACCGCGACACTTTCCCCCGGCGCTTTGACCACATCGAGAAAATCTGAGTTGCAATCGGAAGGAGGAATCGGTTTAAACGTGTCGATGTACTTTTGGAGATGGGCTTGATACTCGGGTTTGTCAGTGTTGTTAAATTCACTTTTTAGCCAGTTGAGCAGCTTGTTATTCAAGCTTTGCTGATATGTCAGTATCGGTACAAATGCCTCATTTAATCTGGGGTAAAGCTCTGCTTTTATCGCCGCTTGCTCTGCCAGATATTCTTGATGCTTGTCTTCCTTAATTTTTTCCTCGCGTTTCTTCTCGCGATTTTTCTTGAAGGATTTGGTGAGTTTGACGGCGCCGACAATTAGGAAAATCAGCATCAAAATTACCGTGACGGCGCCTATGTATGGTGCCGTATCTGGATTAACGAACGCAGCCCAGATAAAAACCACGATGATTCCGCCGATCCAGTTCATGCTAATGCACCTTGTTTTTTCTAAGAAATAGCTTCGACTATACAAGCCCGGCGCTGTCGTTCACGCTCACCAGGCAAAGATATTTTAATCTCGTCGGTTGGTTAGCTTGGTCAGTACCCAGGCAACGCTTATCCAGCCCAGGTGAACGAGCGAAGCAAGTACGACAGTATAGATAAAGGTCGGTCCCAACCAACTCCAGGCTGTTTCAAACACAAACTGCCAGTTGGTCCCGTCGCTATTACGGAAGATCCCACCAGGGTTATCAATCCATTCCCAGACACTCGCCACGATTGCAGCAAGGACTGCCGCTAAGGCGGCTACTGCTAGTCCGAATTCGGTATAGTAGTTACGTATAAAAGTTTTCAAACTCGCACTCCTTGTAGTTAGCGCAGCCTTTATGAACGCAAAAGTTTTAACATGTTGGACTGTTTCACTTCAACCCCATACGATGCTTGCTATCCGATTCCAAGACTCGAGACTTCGGAATTTGAATCTAGTAATGGCAACCCTCTGACCAGATCCTTTACCTGGTCGTTTTCACGCCTTTCTTGACCTTCGTGCTTTATGTCAATACAAAGTTCTGGCTGCCTATCAGCAGTGGCATCATTCGAGGGTCGGCACATTCTCCAACGGGTAGCTAGCCTGGTCCACCATTCCTAAATGGTTGCGCAAGGGAATCCCAGATCTCATCTATGCGCTTCGAGTAGCGAGGACACGTCTTCCACCGCATGCTATGCGTCTCACGATCCTATCCCGACTCTTATCTCGCCATTTGCGTAGCAACAGGGATTGTCTTCGCCGTCAAAGAGCACGGACTCGACGAGTAGTCGCCTCCCAATCTGGCGATTGCATTTTGCTGTCGCATAAACGCCTGCATACTTGACTGGCCTTATCAGACTGATATTGACATTGGAGGTTGCGAAGTTGCCTAGTGAAGCGAACCTCAGAGCGGTAAGCCCGATGACGAAATCAAACATTCCCGCGATTACTGCCCCGTTGACAAATTCCTGGCCGACACCACCCAGGTGAAAGTCTGCAGGTTTGACAATAGAACACTTGGGCTGCTGAGGGTCTTTCAACGAAACATTGAAGCCCATATGTTGCACAAAAGCCCCTTGATTAAAATGGGCCTCAATATCCTCCCATTTTCCGTCCTGAGCTAGTGCGGCTATCTTTGTAACAAATGTGTCTTTACTCATTTGACTATTCTCTGATGGGAGTATGATGTTGGATTCAACTGTGACCTATAAATGACACACCGTTAAGCCGCGTAGACGCTCTGGCGTGCAAATCGCAATGTGATTTGCGTGACAGGTTACGACGTCCGGGTGAGCCGACAGGTGAACAGCTTCAACAATATGTTATATGACGACACTCCTTTGCCACCAGGACACGTCGTGCCATTCACTTTTTTTGTAACCTACCTCACGAAATATACCTATTGCTTCAAAACCTATTGATTGGTGGAGCGCGACACTAGCGTCATTTGGTAGTGTTATCCCGGCATAGGCGTTGTGAAAACCCAAAGATCGGAGGGAGGTAAAGAGATCTTGATATAGGCGTTTGCCAATACCTTTGCCTCTATAGTTAGAATCGATATAGACGGATGTTTCAACTGACATTCGGTACGCCTCACGAGCGCGATGAGGTGTGCCATAGGCGTATCCGCATACATGGCCATCTTCTTCTGCGACTAGCCATTCGTGGGTGGTGAGTGTGGACGCAATTCGCTTGCTGAAATCCTCGATGGAAGGAACGGTTGTC
>CBDUKY010000186.1:0-6476 GCA_965367925.1 uncultured Pseudomonadales bacterium
AGAACAGGCTCAATCCCTTATGGAAAACCATCGCAGGTGGTTGCAATCTAAATCGACAGCCGGACACCGCCATACTTGAGCAGGGTTTTAAGTTTGACTACATGGATGAGGGCTATGTACCAGGACCGAAATTCGCCACCTATAACTACCGGGGCATCGCTACTCCTCTTTAGCCGCCCGCAAGATGTCAAAAGCCCGGGGTTGTTTGGATGCTAGATAATCCACAATAGCCTCGGCACATTGTCTGGGAGTATTAGCGCCGGTATCTACCTCAATATCGTACTCGCCATGCTGGTGACAAGACTCGAAATGCCCAAATGCGGTACCAGGGAATCGTCCAGGGCGGCTCGCTTCCCGCTCGTTAATCACTGATAAGGCACATCGGACACCGACAAATACCACGGAATAACCATCAAATACTTCCAGGTAATCTGCCAGGAACTCAGGCTCAAGGACGATATCGTCGATGATGATATTGTTACCCTCATCAACCATTGCCGCCATGGCCCGCCGCATTCCACGGAGCAGGGTCCTTCCGTCATCACCAAACTTAATTGCCGTAAAGGGCTTCTCCGTGCAGGTAACAGGCACTACGTTTAGCCCTTTATGGCCACTGGTGCCTTCCGGCGCGTTCAACCCACGATACTTGTCTGGTAACCCATCCCGAAACTGATCGAGCGCTACGTGAATAAAAGGCTCAGGAAGTAGCTCCTGTAATGCATGGGCAAGGGTTGTCTTACCGGCACTTGAAGTCCCGTTAAGAAAAATAATCTTACCTGGTGTCATCGCTTTCCCGATCCAAATTTGCGGCTGGGCAATGCTTACACAGAATGAGACTATTAACCACAGCTTACCGTAAAGGTGTTAATCGATTGGCCCGTCGTGATCATCAACCCTACTGGCTGATGCAGATCTTTAACTGGATCAATCAGCGCTACATTAATATTTTTCTGACGCCACAATTTGAATCCGTCGGTAAAGACTTTCGTGCGATTAACCCACGTTTTCTAGAGGTGTCAGGGCCTAACATTTCAATTGAAGACCATGTTCATTTTATGGCGCTGCGAGATAAGCCTGTACGGCTCGCTGTGTTTGAGGGGCTAGGTCGCATTAGTATTGGTAGCTACTCAATTATCAATCCCGGAGTACGAATTTCTTCAGCAGATGCTATCGAGATTGGTCAAAGCTGCATGCTTGCCATGAATTGTTATCTGTCAGATGCAGACTGGCACGATATTCATCATCGAATTTACGCCCCTGGTGCACACAAGCCGATAAAGCTTGGGAACAATGTCTGGATCGGGGATAGTGCACTGGTATGTAAGGGCGTCACCATCGGCGACAATAGCATTGTCGGCGCCTGGTCCGTCGTGACAAAAGATGTACCAGCAAATGTCATTGTTGCCGGCAATCCTGCCAGGGTCGTACGAAGCCTGGATACTAGTCACCTCACCACACGGGCACATCTATTTAATATGCCTCAGCCCTATGCTGAGTTTGAGCAAGATATGTTTCGTACGAGACTCGCTGGAAATTCTCTCGCCGGTTGGCTGAAAAGCAAGCTATGGCCAGACAAGCAGGACTAGCAAGGGCAACAATCAACCATGGTTGTTATTGATAGTAGTCCGCGACGAGAGACATGATCCTGTCGCGATCCACCGTATAACGCTGGGTTTCACGGCACTGCAAATTTACGCTGGCCATGGCGCAGCCTATCTGAGCGCATTTTTCTGGACTCAAGTCCTCTAACAACCCAAAAATGTAACCAGCGCGGAAGGCATCGCCACAACCGGTTGGGTCAACAATACTGTCACAGTTAAGTGCATCCACATGCAGCGGCGAGGTATTGGCGCTATACAAATCCACGCCATCCTTCCCCCGGGTAATAATCACCTGATGGGTCGCGATGATCTCCGCAGCAGAAAGCCCTGAATTCGTTTGCATGATCTCCCATTCATGGTCGTTGCAAATTACATAATGAGAATGGTGCAGTAGTTCGCGTATTTGTTCCTGGGTGAACTCTGCAAGCCCCTGACCTGGATCGAAGATAACTGTGGTATCAAACTGGGCAAGATTCCTCGCCTGTCTGAGCATAATAGGCGCATCTTCCGGCGCTAGCATGGCAATCTTCACCTCATGAATACCATCAATATCCTCAGGCAAGATACGCTTTTCGGAAAGTGAGGCCCCGGGATTGAATGCTGTGATCTGGTTGCCTGAGTCATCACTAAAGATGATGCAATGGGCAGAATGCTCATAGTCATGGTCAACGCAAACAAACCGACTATCGATGCCCTGGGACTCTAAATGGCCCTGATAGTGATCTAAAAAATCCTCACCCACTGAAGTCAGCGGCAGAACCGGTACCCCCAATTGATGAAGACCATAGGTGATGTTCATACCACAACCACCAAAGCTGGTTTGCAGGGTCTTTAACTGCAGTGAGATATTCAGTCCGGCGATGGGATATTTCGACTGATAATCTTCAAAGGAGCCAGCATAGGCACCAATAAAATCGATTGCGGCACTGCCGCAGACAAGAACAGGTTTCATGGTGTTGCATTCCTTACCGGCATCATAGAAAGTTCATTGCTGTTGCGGGGTGTCACAAGCATTGGCTTATGATCGACAAACACCATGTTTAACCATCTAATGTAATTTGAAAAATATGATACGTACATTATTGTTTTTAATGAGTTTTACTGCACTCCTGCCATCTGCCTATGCGGAAGCAGAGGAGGGCATTCTACCGCAATCGGTGATTCTTGGTCTAAGCGTCAGTGAAGTAAATGACTATCGTTGCCCACGTAATATGCAGTGCCAGGTTCGCTGTTCAGCCGGTCCTGGGCATCAGTCATTCGAATATCAGAATGTCCGACGCTTTGAAATGGCAAAGGGTGAACAATATTGGCTTCTCGGTGCTGTGTATATAGACCCGGTTGGAAAAGGCCATTCTGCCAGCGGTATGTTGCCAGCACCTGTATCCTGCCTACTTGATGATCTCGATTTTCTGGCGTCATCACCTGTGATTGACGGTACGATTCTGCGACCAGACAGTGATCAAGAAGTGATCTTCGATTTGAGTCCAACGAACTAGCAATCCTAATCGACGATGGCGACCGACTTGACCTGTACGCATACCTGTTTACCGGCGATGAGTCCGAGGTGACTAACCGACTTGCGGGTCAAACGCGCGATAATCGCCGTAGCACCGACCTTTAGCTTGATAAGCATCATTGCAGCGTCTTCATCATCGGCCAGGTCGTCCACAATGGCCGGCCAACGATTAAGAATACTTGTGTCTTCGTGATTTGCCAGGGTCAGGCTCACGTCTCTTGCCAGTATCCTGACTCTGATTGGCTTGCCGATTGAAGCCTCCACCTCATCACCTTCATCACTAGCTTCCTTCTCCGCGCCTGGTCTCACCCTGCTGGTATTGTCTCTAAAGAGGATGTCACCCCCATCAAAACCGGCTCTGATTAAACCCCACTCGGTCTGATGCTCTCGTATCTCAGCATCAATAACCACACCGGTTTCCTCCCCTAGATGTAAGGGGGTTTTGATCTGGCCAAGCACATCCTGCAGCGGGCCACTCGCTAGTAAATTACCGTCCTCGAGTAATATCAGGTGGTCCGCAAGCCTCGCAATCTCATCCATGGCGTGACTGACGTAGATAATGGGAATATCAAATCTATGTCGTAATCGCTCGATGTAATGCATAACCTCCTGTTTACGAGCCTGATCGAGGGAGGCCAGGGGTTCATCCATTAGCAATAAACTTGGCTCAGCAACAATTGCCCGCGCTATCGCCACTCTTTGCCTCTCACCCCCTGAAAGATGGCCCGGCATCTGGGCTAGCTGATTGCCAATTTCTAACAGATCAATTATCTCGGTTTTAAGGGCGCTACCATTACGCCCCTTACTACGCCGAAGGGCATAGTCGATGTTTTGTTCCGCCGTAAGATGAGGCAGCAGGCTAGCTTCCTGAAAGACATATCCAAGATTGCGCGCATGGGTGGGTAAAAATGTTTGCTCGTCTTGCCAGACCTCACTATTTACCACAAGCCTGCCATTTGCGCGCTGCAGCCCGGCGATACAACGGAGTAGGGTGGTTTTACCGGAACCCGATTGACCAGAGATACAGGTGACACCGCTCGCTGGTAAATCAATGGCTACCTTGAGTTCAAAATCGCGTCCACCTGGCGCCTGCAATAAAAGGCCAAGATCAGCTTCTATTCCTTTCATCTGTTAGCGTCCAAACTTCATGGTAAAGCCACGACCAGGCTGCTGATCCTGAAATACATATAAGAGCCCGAGTACGGCAAAGCAAAATCCGACCATGGCAAAGGAGAGCCAGTGAGCCGCGGCATAGTTCAGAGATTCCACATGGTCATAGATTTGAACGGATACCATGCGCGTTTCACCTGGAATATTGCCACCAATCATTAACACCACCCCGAATTCACCGACTGTATGGGCAAAACCCAGTACTGACGCGGTTAAAAATCCGGGTTTACAAAGGGGCAATACAACACTAAAAAAGCGGTCAACAGGACCTGCTTTTAGGGTTGCAGCCACTTCCAGGCTGCGTTCATCCACGGCTTGCATGGCATTTTGTATTGGCTGCACAACAAAGGGCAGTGAATAGCACATTGAAGCAATGACCAGTCCCCAGAAGGTGAAAGGCAGGGTGCCCAGACCCAGTGCATCAGTGAACTTGCCAATTGGTCCTTCCGGTCCCATGGCAATCAATAAATAAAACCCAAGTACTGTCGGTGGCAAGACCAGGGGCAGGGCAACAATGGTACTCACCAGCGCTTTCCAGGAGGAGGTTGTTCTGGCAAGCCACCACGCAATCGGCGTACCAACCAGTAGTAACAGCAGGGTTACCGTGGCTGCTAACTTGATAGTGAGCACAATGGTCTGGAGATCTTCTGGACTCAGGGGCATTTAGGCGCCTGCTGATGCCATAATTCACAAGCTAATTGATCTTTTCCGGTCATTATCCTGCCAGTGCCAATTTGTCGAATTCCCAGAGCGCTTCAAGGATCGGTGCAACATCAGGCACATCCTGGTGAAGTACAAGCCGCCGACCTGAGATCTTGATATCTCTTGCTAGCAGATGAGGTACAAGGTTTTTAATATCAACCGTTGGATGCAGCATGACCATATTGGTCTGCACTGGCTCCGCCAGGGATAGGTGGGTCATCTGTTCAATTTCAGCCCCAATTAATGCTGCATTTTCATGATCTTGTGACAATCTCTTAATATTATGCTTTAGCGCGTACAAGCCGGCGGCAGCAATCACGCCAGCCTGCCGCATACCACCACCAATCATCTTCCTAAGCCTTCTCGCCTGGTCAATGGTCGCCTGGTCACCGACTAGCACCGCGCCAACCGGAGCACCAAGTCCTTTTGATAAGCAAATGGAGACAGTGTCGAAATGTTGTGTGATCTCGGAAACAGGGACATCGAGCTTAACTGCCGCATTAAATACCCGTGCACCATCAAGGTGTCGCCTTAGCCCACGAGAAGTGGCCAGGTCGCTATATTGCTTGAGATAGGCCAGGGAAAGCACCTTGCCGCCCTGGGTATTTTCAAGGCAAACAAGACGAGAAATGGCGAAATGAAAGTCATCGGGTTTAATCACCCGTGCAACCTCGTCCAGGGGCAGCTCACCTTGCGCATTAAATGGGATGGTACAGGGTTGAACACCGCCGAGTACCGCCGCGCCACCGCCTTCAAGCTGATAGGTGTGGGCTGTACTGCCGGCAATATATTCATGCCCTCGCTGACAGTGACTTAAAATACCGAGCAAATTACTCTGGGTACCGCTGACAGCGTAGAGTGCTGCCTCTTTACCGGTGAGCTCCGCCGCATATGCCTCAAGGGCATTAACTGTCGGGTCCTCACCATAGACATCATCGCCGGTCTCGGCTGTGCGCATCGCATCTAGCATGGCTTCTGTAGGCTGGGTGACGGTATCACTGCGCAGGTCAATCATGGTCTTACTACCTGGGTTCAATTTGCTGTCATGGGTGATTAGTGTAGTTGATATTGCAGTGCATAACGTTGACTTCATAGTCCGCTGTAACTATTGTGCTGCTTGGCCGAATGGCGGCCTGCCACCCACATTGGCAAAGCTTATCGCACCAACCCAAGTATGACATTCTGGTCTTTCAGTCTTCAAACAGAATAGATCTTTAGTGGGCACGAACATTCAAATGAGTTTGGGGGACAAAATGCGTCAGGATGCAATCAATCCACAGCAGATCGTGGCGATCAAACGACAGGCAAGGGCAATGTCACGCCAGTCGTCGAGCAAGACCTATATGCAATGTCTGGATATCGTCTGCCGAGAGTCACTCGGTGTTCGGCATTTCCATGAAGCGCAAAAGCTTGCCAAGAAACACGTCCAGCCTCCCAATCCACAAGATGTAACACCGTCTCCCTGGACCCTGTATCTGCAGGCTTGC
>CBDUKY010000187.1:0-6475 GCA_965367925.1 uncultured Pseudomonadales bacterium
CAATCTCATGGGGCTATGTGCAGGTGGTATCACTTCTGCAGCGGCGGTGGGTCTGATGGCAGCGCGAGGTGAAGACTATATCTATAGCCAATCACTGTTTATTAACATCCTCGACAACCGGCCAGAAGATAGCGACTTTGGCTTGTTTGTCTCTGAACGTTCAATTGCCATGCAAAAAGAACGGGTGCAGGCAGCGGGTATTTTCGATGAAAAAGATGTGTTCGAAATGTTCGCCTGGCTAACGCCAGAAGAAAGTGTCATGGCGTTTTACAGGGATAACTATCTGCTGGGTAAGAATCCACCCTTACATCCCTTACTGTTCTGGTCTATGGACTACACACGGGTGCCAGCTGGCTTGCAGTGCGACTATCTCGATCTTGCCTGGGAAAACAAGCTAGCAAAGCGGGAGCTCAAGATAGCCGGCCGTAGAATTGATTTATCGAAGATTACCTACGACACCTACATCATGGCTGGCAGTACCGACCACATTACACCCTGGCGCGGTTGTTACCGCACAACCCAATTGCTCGGCGGTAATGTAGAGTTTGTCCTGACCAATCAAAATCATACCCAGACTATTAGTAATCGTCCTGATAATAAACATATGAAATACTGGATGGCAGATGAGCTACCAGAAGATGCAGATGACTGGGTGCAGAAGGCGAAAGAATATCCAGGCTCCTGGCGAGTACACTGGATAGACTGGTTAAAAGAGAGATCTGGTGAGCTTGTGGATGCGAGCCATGAATTAGGCAGCGAGGAGTATCCGCCGCTAGATGTAGCACCAGGAAGATACGTATTGGAAAAATAGTAATTCAAAAAAATGTAGATTAAACAAAAAACAATAATAAGAGGGGAAGGGAATGGCGACTTACATCATGCTGAGTACGCTCACCGATAACGGTCGGATGACACTCAAAGAGCGTCCAGAGCGACTTCAAGCGGTGAATAAGGAAGTCGAATCCATGGGCGCCAGGGTAACAGCTCAGTATGCTGTGATGGGCGGCTATGATTTCGTTAATATTATTGAAGCGCCAACCAATGAGGTGATGGCGCGTCTCGCCGTTGAACTTGGCGCACGGGGAACCATCCAGATCACCACCTTGCCAGCTATTCAGGTTGATGAGTTTGTGGAGATGCTTTCAGGCAAAGGGGCTGGCGGAGACTAGCTGTGCCTGTATATGTACTGCTAAATAATCTTAGCAGTGAAAGCATGCGGCAAGTGCTTGATGAACCTTCAAAATTGCTTGGTGTACGGCAGGTGCTGGAGGAATATGAAGCAACCATTTTGCATGACTTCCACCTGCTCGGAAAATATAACCATTGCACCATCTTTGAGGTGTCAGATAACTTCCGTGCCCAGAAGGCAGCACTTCAGGAAGAACTGACGAAATCAGAAGATGCCTTCTTGTTACCTGGGATTGACTTCCCTTTATTCCAACAGATGGTCAAGAAGGAGATTCGCACCGAGGGTCCCCATGAGTGGCAAATACAGCTCTGGGCGAAAGTCATTCGGGCCTGTTTCCGCTGGTACCAATTCTCAAGACATATCTGGAAAAACTGCAAACCGTTTACTGTGACTGGTGCTGAGAACTTCAAAGCCGTCGAGAAGAATTGCATAGTGGTGGGGAATCATACTAGCCACTTTGATGCGCTTGCCTTATTCCATGGGCTTCCCCAGCGAATTAAGTGGAACATTTATTTTGGTGCAGCGGCTGATCGCTGGTTTCTAAAAAATGGTGGCGGCAGAAAAGAAATTGCCCTGCAGCCCTGGTATAACTCCCTGATTGGCGGCAACTTTCCTATTCGCCGTGGTGGTGGCTCGGCAACGCTAGATTACTCAAAGTGGTTGTTAGATCAAGGTGCCAACCTTGCTATCTTCCCCGAGGGGACCAGGTCTACCAGCCGTAAGATGTCACGCTTTAAACATGGCGTGGCGCTGCTAGCGCTGGAAAAGAAGGTACCCGTCGTGCCTTGTTACCTGACCGGTCTTAATAAACTCAGGCCGAAAGGCACCAGAGAAATATTTCCAGGCCCTGCAGCTGCGAATTATCAGCCACCAATCTACTTGCCTGAAGGCATCTCTGTACCCGATGCAACACGGATGATTTATGATGCGCTGAATAATGTTCACCAGCGTGTTCTTGAACATGGCGTTGAGGCCGCGCGGTGGGATTGGGAACCACCAAAATAAAGCGATTGGAAAGTCAGTATGAAGTTGTATCACTGTAAGGATTCAAGAAGTCTAAGGCCACTCTGGTTACTAGAAGAAATGGGTTTAGATTATGAATTGGAAAACATGGCCTTCCCGCCACGTTTCACCCAGGAAGGTTATCTTGATCTCAATCCACTGGGTACGGTGCCAACCTTTATTGATGGTGATTCAACCCTCACTGAATCCAGCGGTATTTGTCATTATCTGGTTGAAAAGTATGGGCCAACGGACTTGCGTGTTGATCCAGCTGAACCTGAATATGGCGATTACCTGAACTGGCTCTACCGTAGTGATGCGACCTTGACCTTTCCCCAGACCCTGGTGCTCAGGTATTCACGGCTAGAGCCAGAAGAAAAACGTTTGCCCCAGGTCGTCGAAGATTATTCGAAGTGGTATCTGTCACGTTTGCGTTCGGTAGAACTTGCACTTGAGGGTAAGTCATTTCTCTGTGCTGACAGATTCACCATTGCTGATATCACTGTCGGCTATGCCTTGTTCCTGGGCACGACCCTTGGGCTAGATGCCAGATACAAGGAAAATTGTCAGCGTTATTTGAAAAGCCTGATGACCCGCCCGGGGTTTATCCGGGCGAGAGAAAGGTAGCGCTACTTAGAGCCCTGACCGTCATCAATCTTAATCACCGCACCGGTGACACATTCTGACGATGGTGAGACCAGGAACAGCAGGGTGCTATCCATTTGCGCGGGTTGGCAAATTCGCTGGCGAGGAAAACCTTTGCTGAAGTCCCCCATGCGACTCAACATGCCATCCATCATCTCAGAAGAAAATGCCCCAGGGGCAATACAATTCACATTAATATTAAATCGCGCCCATTCCACGGATAGTGCCTCGGTCATGCGGACCACCGCGGCTTTGGTCACGGAATAGAGAGAAGCGGCTGATTGGGGTGATGTACTAAAAGCACCCATGGAGGCAATGTTTACCATCCGACCGCGGATCTTGTGTTCCATCATGCGCCGGGCGACTTCACAAGATAGCTGCCATGGGCCTGTGAGGTTTGTATCGAAAACATTGTCCACCAGTTCATCAGACATTTTCACGGCCCATTGTGCGTCTGGGATACCGGCGTTATTAACCAGAATAGTAATAGGGCCGAGGGTTTCTTCAGCCTTAGCAACTGCGGCGCGAATATCCTCACGGTCAGTCATATCCATCTTGATCGCAAGTGCAGTGCCGCCAGCGGCTTCAATTTCTTTTACCAGAGATTCAAGTTTTTCAACTCGCCGACCGGTGACCACCACCTTTGCGCCACAGGCAGCTAACACCTGTGCAAAGCGGCGACCAAGACCAGAGGTTGTGCCTGTAACAAAGGCAATATCATTGCTTAGGTCAGTTGTAAAATTTGGGGTAGGAAAATCACTCATGCATCTATCTCTATTTTAAATAGGGTGTCAGTTAATATTTCTAGGCGAATTCGTTCTCAACCCGGGTGAGCCAGAAGTCCGCATCAAACTTGTCGTCACCCAGTAGATAACGCCAGAACTTGACCCGGTTAATCATTTCAAGGCGACTGGTATCTGCTTCAAACCATGGCTCTGGTTGCATCAAGATATTATGCAGCGTGTTATCACTGCCTGTGCCGGTCCAGAAGATTGGCCGCTGCTCATAGTGTTCATTGCCGAGATCAGAATCGTCCCATAGTCTGACTTGACGTTCTGTTGGGTTCAGTCTGATTTTGAACATATAGCGCATACGGTCAGAGAGGTTTAAGCCGCCGCCATGCCAGATGCCCATATGCACAAACAGCAGGGTGCCTGCCTTGCAGACCATATGTTGCTGGCCAACGATATTTTGATAACGACCAATCGCTGCTTCACTGACAATCCTCAAATGGGAGCCAGGTAAAAACCGGGTGCCACCCATTTCACGGGTCACATCATGTGGGTAATACATGATCTGGATATCGAAGGCTTTTCTTGGATCAATCGTTGAATCCTGATGATAGTGCTGGGCAACCTGCTGCTTACCTTCATAGAATTTCGGTGGAAAGGTAATGTGCAAAAAGTGATGGTCGAAGGTCGGGTCGCGACCAACCAGGCTTTGGATCGCACCTTTCAAAAAGGGCAGGTTAACAAGCCGGTGGGCAGCGGAACCTTCCGGGTATGCATCTGCGAGTTTCACCCCCGGTTGAACCACGGGGATTGCGCTGCTGGCCATGACCTTGCCGTAGTGTTCCATCGGATTGGTAATTTCACTTTCGTCTACATGGCCGATCTCTTCAAGGAATTGTTGGTTGAGTTCTTCTGGAACAACCCCTTCAAATTTTAGGAATCCACGGGCGGCGAATTGCGCCATTTGTTCTGAATTAAGTAGTTCACTCATTGATGGTCACCATCTTTTCAAAGAAGAATTCGTATTTAAGGTAGTTGGTCTGGTACTCGGTGCCAGGGGGATGGGTGAGCAAAGGACTTGCTTGAATCATTCGCCAACCATCTTTTAATGCATCGAGTCCGGTGCGGTAGGGTGGTACTTCCTCATCGCCTGCCATGTGAATGCTCTCGCCAGTCCCATCGTACATTGACCAGCCAACCACATGGGTATCCAGAGAAGATGTTGCTAAATAGAGCACGAGTACCTGTTGCCGTACCTGTGGTGCTAATGCCGGTTCCTTTTGGCCTTTTGCCATTGATTTACCCTTATTGCTATTTAAATAATTTCTTCCTGCTGTCAGTGCTGGATCTAGCCAGGCTCAGACTCTGCGCCGATATCGGCACGTAGCAGTCCTCGGAATGCCTTCTGGGCGCTACTCTCGCCATGTACAACTTCATACACCTCTTGTGCAATTGGCATTTCGACATTGTATTGTTCAGCCAGAGAAACAACGGCAGGGGCACTTTTAACGCCTTCTGCCACCATAAACATTTCATCAATAATTTCCTGAATACTTCGACCCCGACCAAGTTCAAAGCCGACGCTTCTATTCCGACTCTGTGGGCTGGTACAGGTAGCCACAAGGTCACCCATCCCGGTAAGACCGGAAAAGGTTTGTGACTCCGCGCCCATGGCAACACCGAGTCTTGTGATTTCAGCAAGGCCTCTGGTAATCACAGCAGAGCGAGTATTGTCACCAGCACCTTGTCCATCACCCATGCCTGCGGCAATCGCAATAATATTTTTTAGCACACCGCCCAGCTCACAACCGATCACATCGTGATTGGTGTAGACCCGAAATAGGCCACTATGAAATAGCTTCTGTAATTGTCTGACAATGACCTGGTCTTCCATGGCGATGACACTGGCGGCTGCATAGCCGGACATAATTTCTCTTGCCAGATTAGGACCAGTTAAGACACCGCGAGGATGGGCAGGGCACACCTGGGCAATAATTTCCGTCATGCGTAGCTTGGTAGAAAGCTCAAGCCCTTTACTCAGGCTAATAATCGGCACCCAGGGTCGGATAAAGGGTTTTACTTCTTCAAGGACGGCACGAAACTGCTGTGAAGGGATGCCCATAATAATGACATCTTTGTTGGCAACAGCCTGCTCAAGATCATGGGTTGCTACTAGTCGTTCTGGCAGACGTGCACCGGGTAGATATTTGTTATTGGTATGTTCGCGATTAATTTCATCGACGGTGTTGCTATCCCGTGCCCACATGGTGATCGGTGCATTACGCGCAACAAGCGAGGCAACCGTGGTTCCCCAACTGCCGCCACCGAGTAATCCGACATTCAATTCAGAATTGATATTGCCCATGTATCAACAACCCCTTTTTGTATCATATTACCTGTGCACAGGCTGCGATGGTACCCGCCCGGCAGCAAGGCCAGTGTAAGCTTGAATTGTGACTCATCGAACCAACCAGTATGATTCCAGAGCTATCATGATCATTGAGAAGTCGCTTGGGCAATCAAAATAATTCACCGCAAACAAATATCAGGGCAGATATGCATGGCGCGGCTTTCGGGCTAAGTGACGCTGAACATAAACAGTATGAAACCGACGGTTTCCTAATCCGGCCCCAGGTGTTTAATGAAGCGGAAGTTGCCGCCTTCCAGCAAGCGGCAACTGAAGCCTGTGACAAGGCGGTGGCCATGGCACCGGGGGGTAAGACCTACTTTCTGGATAACAAACGGTTTGTCGATTGCGGCCATCTGACCATTCAATTTGAGCACCAGCCAGGTAGTCATCTGGTGCGGGTCATTGAGCCAGTCCATGAGCTTAGCCAGTGCTTTGATAACCTGATTGATGACGAACGTATCGTTGCGCCCATGCAAGCGATTATTGGTCAGCATGACC
>CBDUKY010000188.1:0-6461 GCA_965367925.1 uncultured Pseudomonadales bacterium
CCATCTGTTTCCAGAACAAAATCAATATGGGATGCTTCTAACGGCATACGGTAGCCGTTAGCGTTAGGTTCTATTGGTTGAGCCAACACCTGACTCCATCTTGTTGCCGTGGCTGCCGGGTCTGCAGCCTGAATCGTGACCCCGGTCAGCAAACTAACATGGGTTGCGGCACGGTCTTGCCAACCAGGCCCTCCCCATAGCCAGGCTTCAGGAGGATTCATCTGATCAATAGATACAATGGCTGCACCAATATCCTTTGGATGAATATGGAAAGCCCTGACCTCTGATGATTCTGTCTCCCAGACCTTTCGTACCTTCATCGCTTCCATACGATCAAGGTGCGGCGTCAAATCATCAACCTGAACCAACACCATATAACCACCATCACCTTGCCTGCGTTGTAACAGTCGCTCTGCAGTTGTACCTGGTTGTTTTGGAGAGACAATTTCGAGAAAAGTATCGCCAATGCTCATGACTGAATTTTCCAGACCAAATTCACCGACACCTGGGTCCGCGAAGTCCTCCTGTAGACCGAGCAATTGAAAAACGTCTCTCCTTGAACGTTGCAGGTCTTTCGCTACCAGTGCAACTTGTCTTAATCTCATGTCGGTTTCCCTCATTTCTACAGCAATTCTAATGCTGTCATGTCATGTTTCCTGATGCCAGCCGGGGTAGCTTACCGCCGTCGTGGCATTCAATACCAGTTAGGTTACTATTGCTTGTAATTAAATATGGAGAAAATTTGTGCGCCTACTGCTCAGCTTAATATTAATTTCTATGACCAGCTTCAGCTTTGCTGCAGATCTAACACCTACCCAGGCAAAAATTAAAGCTGCCATGGAAGATGCACGACGAACAGAGGCAGAAACTGCCCGGGATAAGAATCGAAAACCCCTTGAAACCCTCTCCTTCTTTAGACTTGAGGACGACATGAAAGTGTTGGAGCTGTTGCCCGGAGGCGGTTGGTATACAAAGATCCTCGGACCCGTGCTTGAAGAGAAGGGTAAGCTCTATCTCTCTATTGGCGCTGAAGGAACCTATAGTCGTGTTGAAGGCCAACCTGGCTTTGGTTCCACCGAACTCATCCCATTCGACACAGCCAACTTCAAGCGAGAACCTGGTGAGCGTCGTCTTTCAATTCCAGAGTTTAGTTTTGGTGTGAGAAAGCTGGACCTTGTCTTGACCTTCAGAAATCTCCACAACTTCGATACGGCGAGTCGACAACACATGAATGATGCGGTCTTCGAGGCATTGAAATCAGGTGGTCTGTACGGCGTCGTTGATCATACCCGGCGTCATATGCAAGCGGACTATGCTGAAGTCTGGCGTCGCATGGACCCGGTTGAAATGATCAAGGAGATCGAATCCGCTGGCTTTGAGTTTGTTGACTATTCAAATCTACACTATCGTCCAGACGACGAATTGCGCTATGAAGTCGGCCGCAAGTCCGTATCAGGTAACACTGACCGCTTTACACTGCTATTTCGCAAACCTTGATCTAGCTAACAAACTACCCTTCACTGCCTGACAGGAGCGTGATTTAGCTATACAATCCGCTCCTTTTCAGCCATGGCAGTATTATGAAGAAGACCTCCTTCGACAAATCCAGAATCAAAATCTTGTTGCTGGAAGGCGTCCACCAGTCCGCGGTCGATGTGTTTGAGGCAAACGGCTATAGCAATATCGAGCGCCACAGTGGCGCCCTCACCGAGGAACAACTGCTCGAGATCATCCCTAAGGTCCACATGCTCGGCATCAGATCTCGTAGCCAGATCAATAGCAACGTCCTGGGGGCAGCCAATCGGCTTGTTGCTCTGGGTTGCTTTTGTATTGGTACCAATCAAGTTGACCTGAATGCTGCCATGTTAAATGGCACAACTGTGTTCAATGCCCCCTATTCCAACACCCGCAGCGTGGCAGAACTGGTTATCGCTGAATCTATTTTGCTCTTGAGGGGTATCCCTGAAAAGAATGCCAGGGCCCACGTTGGCGAATGGATGAAAACCGCAAAAGATTCTTATGAGATGCGAGGCAAAACCCTCGGCATTGTTGGTTACGGCAATATCGGTTCTCAGGTCAGCGTCCTTGCGGAAAGCATGGGCATGCGCGTGCTGTTTCATGACGCGGTAACAAAACTACCCATGGGTAACGCTGAACAAACTAAAAATCTTGATGAGCTACTTGAGCGTAGTGACGTCGTCACCCTGCACGTGCCGCAGGACGGCACAACAGCAAACATGATGGGCGCTGCTGAATTTGCAAAAATGAAACAGGGTGCGGTATTTATTAATGCTTCACGGGGTACGGTTGTTAATATCCCAGCATTGGCGGAGGCATTAGAAAAGCGCAAATTAGCAGGTGCCGCTATAGACGTATTCCCGGTTGAACCAAAATCCATGGACGATGAATTTATCTCGCCGCTACGAAAGTTTGAGAACTGTATTCTCACACCGCATGTTGGCGGTAGCACCATGGAGGCCCAGGAAAAAATCGGCGAAGAAGTGGCCCAGAAGCTGGTTAAATTTAGTGACAATGGTTCGACACTATCCAGTGTGAACTTTCCCGAGGTGTCCCTGCCCGCTCACGCTGGCAGCCACCGTCTGTTACACATCCACAAGAACACGCCTGGGATCATGTCTCAGATCAATAACTTCTTCTCAGACAAGGGCATCAATATTCGCGCCCAGTATTTGCAGACCAATAATGAAGTTGGTTATGTAGTGACAGACATTGATCAAGAATACAGCCAGATTGCCCTGGAACATCTACATAGTATTGACGGCACCATTAAGGCGCGGATACTTTTCTAGAAAAACGAAAACGCGTGAGGTCTTAGCTCGCGCGTAATCTTTTTAGCTCTACAATCAAATCGTCTGGACAACAGCGACTGCGAAAATCAGCATCGGTGAATTGGAAGGCAACTGTTCTATCCTGGGCAATGAGATAAGTGGCGGGGATCGGCAAGGTCCAGGTATCACTATCAACGCCCTTGTTCAGCTCAATGCCCCATTCTTTAAACAGTTGTTTCTCATCTTCACCGAGGATGTAAATGATGTTGAACTGACTGGCAATTTGATTTTGCTTATCAAAGATAACCTCAAAGGATTCATCTTCTAAGGCGACGGAGTCTTCCTGCTGGGGAGTGATCGCCAGGTAATGGCAACCCGCCTTTTCAAGTTCTTCTTGAATGAGGGCCAGCGCTTCAAGTTCGGTCTTACAGTAGGGGCACCAGAAACCACGAAAGAAATTCAGTACCACAGGTCCAGAAGCTAACAGCTGATAGAGACTCTGGGCATTGTTGTTGCGGTCGATATAGCTAAAGTCTGGCACCGTCTCACCGGACTGAAGGCACTTTTGTAACATGCCACTTCGTCTCAGCCGGGCAGTCGCCCTGGTTAGCACCGCAAGCTGTGGGGTGGGAATCTGGTCACAATTAGCAGCGCGAAGCTCTGCTAACTTGTCCAGAAAAGTCTGCTCTGACATAAATTCCTTGTCACGGTTTCAATCGACGATTCAATATATTATATTCATCAGCCTTTGTTAAGAACATCTTAATCAATACACTTTATTCTCTCGAAGAATAGGTATTGATTTTCATCTACCAGGGAAACCGCATTGGATAGACTCACAGCAATGAACATGTTTGTCAGGGTCGTTGAGACAGGTAGCTTCTCTGCTGTGGCAAAAGAAATTAATAGCACCCAGCCAACCATCAGCAAAAATATTGCCGAATTGGAATCCTGGCTAGGTGCCAAGCTTTTGAATCGCAGCACCCGAAGCCTTCGCCTCACTGAAACTGGCACCGACTACTACGAGCGTTGTGTCGCAATCTTGCAAGACGTAGAAGAAGCGGAGCAGGTTGTTGGGCAACTCCAGACCCAGCCGAAGGGACTGGTTCGAATCAGTACCGTGGTAGCCTTTGGTCGACTTCACGTGGTGCCCAGACTTACTGACTTCTTCAAGCAGTATCCAGATATCAAAGTCGATGTACGCTTGAGTGATCGCGTTGTGGACATGGTTGAAGAAGGTGTTGATATTGCCTTTCGTATGGGGAAACTCGCTGATTCAAGTCTTATCGCAAAGAAGCTGTGCTTTAGTCCTGTCGTAACTGTTGCGTCTCCTGACTACCTGAAACAACAGGGTATTCCTGGCCATCCAAGGGACCTGCGAGATCACAATTATCTGGTTTACAGCGATGGTGCTGGCCGCGCAGAAGTTGAATTTCAAGATCAGGGAGAGCCCTTCTTTGTCAGGGCTGAAGGCAACCTCACAACAAACAACTCAGAAGCCTTGAGAACAGCCCTGCTATCAGGAATTGGGATTGCCCGCACGCCTAGATGGCTTGTGGGGGACGCCATCGGGCGTGGCGAGCTAGTCCCGGTCCTTGAAGATTTCCAACCCGACCCGGTAGATATTCATGCTGTCTATCCACCAGGACGCCATCTACCTTCGAAGGTACGCTGCTTTATCGATTACTTTAGTGAGCAATTCCAAAGTTGCTCGCAAATTGGCGGTTGTTAGACCTATTTAGTCATTTCCATAATAAATTCTTCAATTTGCGTCTTCTGCGCAACCTCTGAAGGCTCGACAGAATGCGCCACTACTGATACCAGTAGCACCCAGGCTGTCACTAAAATAACTGATAAACCACTAAAGAAGCGTGGTCTTACTGTTTCTGATGTGTCCATACACATGACGTCCTCCTAATCTATGGACGCCATTCTATATATTCTTTTCTATATGATAATAGCCTCTATTAGAATATATTGGATGTTAAAAAAGAATATATACAAAATCTGGGTCAGTCTGGGAGCAGACTCAGACCTCAGCTAGAGAAAGACTTAACAGGTCTACCCGCTTTGCCCCGGCTTCAGTTTCCTGGGTTCCGACGGACTCGAAACCTAACTGGTAGTGGAGCTTACGTGATGCCGGGTTTGGTGGCTCGATATTCACCTCGCAGCAAAGCCGTTCAAGGCCTTCACGCCGCGCTAATTCAATAAGATGACGGTAAATTTCCTGGGCAACGCCACAACGACGAAATCTGTCCACCACCATAATTCTGTCGATGTACAAAAACCGCTGGTACTTATTGCGAAACCATTGATAGTTAACACTTTTATAGGCAGCACCAGGTGCCATCGCAATAACAACACCCATCGTCTGCCCCGCTTCATCCACCGCTTTCAGATAACAATGAGCGTCTGCGACAAGGGCCGAAAGCGTGGCCGCGCTAAGACTATTTACATGCGGGACACAGCTTTCATTCAGCCCTAGCACTAGCGGATTATCCGCCTTAGTCGCAGCCACAATCATCAGATTAAAACTTGTAAACGATGGTAACCGACGTCTCGGTATCCGTTTTATCTCGTCCAGCTGGTACTTCAGAGGTATTTTTGATGTTCAACGCGAGTTTCATCGCCAGATCACCTGCAATATTCGCTGAGAGTGACGTGGTTGACCGGGAAATTGTCGCAAATTCACCGACTTCAACACTCAGCGCCTGGGCAAAGTTTGCGTTGTCGCCAATCGCTCGCTTGTAGTTAGCAGCGAGTCTAAGAATCATTTCATCTTCACTACCACCTAGCTCAAGTTCAGATTGTCGATAACCAAGACCAATTGCACCACGAAATTCCTGGGCATCATCTTTAATAAACTGCCGCGTGTAACCAGCAGTGACATCTGTTTGATAGTCATAGCCGCTAAACTTATCATCTTCATAAGCAAATCGAGCAAACAGAGAATGGTTACCCTCTAATTTTCTATCCGCTTGATAATAAAGGTAATTCTTCTGGGCGGTCTTGGTACCATCGGAAGAACTATTGAGCACATCAAGATGGACATTGTGCTTATAAAGCTCCCCATCACGTACGGTATCGCCAAGGAACTTGATATTCCTGTCTTCCGTATTACCGGTGGTGACGACGGCACCCAATTCAATTTCGCTACTCCACGGGCTCTCTGCCGCGAAGCTGGTTTCAGCGACTAACAGTAAGGCCAACAGGCCAAACACTCTATACATTACTACTCTCCTGGAAAAAATCGGCGCGAGTATAGCAAACCCCCCTGTATATGCAGCGGATATCTCAATAAATATAGGTAAACTGGTTCAAATTCGTGCAAAAAAAGATTTCTCCAGCAATGAACCTAAACCCGCTGTCGTCCGTCTTTAGATAATGGCCCAACAACTACAAACTATTTACGATGAGTTGCTCGTGCTTCGTTATCAGGCCGGGGTAGATGCTGCGCTTAATCTTATTGTTCAGAGATGGCAGCTACCCCTGACTAAATTTGCCCAGGTTGTGTGTAAGCGACCAGACATTGCCGGGGATGCCGTCCAGGAAACCTGGCTTGCTATCGTTCATGGCATTGATCAACTGGCTGACGCTTCGAGATTTAAGCAGTGGATGTTTCGCATACTGCATCGTAAGTGCATCGATCAGTTAAGGCGCAAACCAGCCACT
>CBDUKY010000189.1:0-6443 GCA_965367925.1 uncultured Pseudomonadales bacterium
TCAGGAAGTTTCTGGAAGAGGAGTATCCGGAAGGCTCGCTTCCAGATGCTGAGGATATAAAGAAACAGCTCGAGGAGGGTGATGTACCTTCTCGATCAGAGGCGCAGGAACATCGGCGTGAGCGTAAGGAGAAACGCGCTGCGCTTAAGGTGTCTCAAGATCAGCGCCGAAAACGCTTGCAGGTTGAAGAAAAGCAACTTCGCGCTAATCAACTAAGGCAGCGCGAATCTGTTATCGCGATCCACCGTGAAAAAATGCAGAATTTACGAGCGCAATACGCGGATGAAAAAACGCGCGCTCATCAAACGAAGCACTCCTCGGGCTCCGGTTTAAAAGCATTGCTTGCGCGAGCGAGCGGATATCAAGCGGTGATGAAAGCGATAAGGCGCTACAAAGATCGCCGCAGACTAAAACAGTTCCTAGAGGAAAAAGCTCACCTCCACCAGGGGCCTTAAAGGATCAGCAGACAAGAGATAACCAGATTCACGACGTGCAGCTCCTGGAGCTACGACGAAAGGAACGAGCGTTGAATGGCATCGAGAAACGAGAGGAGAAATCACTAGAAACTAGCTTAAGCCAAAAACGAATTTACCGAATGAGGAAAGGTCTCGAGCATATGCCCGCGCTAGAGCTTGCACTAATGCCTCCTGGCCGAAAGGTGAATGTTCACCGAGCCAGGCATCGGCACACGCATAGCGAAAAGATCTTTAAGTCTCGTGATGAAGCAGAAAGTCTGGCTCATTACTTTAATGAACAGGCCAATCCTCGTACCAAGCAAACTGAATCAGATTTTCCTTCCTTCGAAAAGTCAGATCGAAGCAAAGGCAGGGGGCGGTAACCTTTCGTGAGGGGACGTACTCTGGTTGTGTTTACGCAAGCTGGCTGGCGATGACTGATAAAAGTTAAGTTAAGTACATCAGTTTTGATTTAGATACCGGTTTGCTGCTTTTAGCACCTCATGCGTATCCCAACAAACTGCCATGAGCGGCATCACCCCATTTGAAGAGAGAGAAACCTCTTCAATTTTCTTCACGCGATGCGAGATTGTGGTCATGCACCAATCTACCTTTCCGTAGATCATGCCGAGACACTTGTTGCCATCAATCGACGCGGATAGGGCTGAGATACCATTGCCACTGGCTTGTATAGTTTGTGGTGAGTAAGCACGAAACCAAACACCATATATTCCCAGTGTTCTCCGGGATCACCATTTAGAATGAGATCCCTGAGTCGAGCTTCATGTTTCTTGCTTAACTTTGCATCTCGGTAAGTTGGGAGTGAACTAATACCCGCACGAAAAAATACGCTCAGATGAAAGAGTTTGAATGCATTGTAGTCTGGTACCTGGATCTCTATGAGTTCTCCCGGTCTCAATGTTTCGGGAAGTGGGTTGTTGTCGCGCCAATATTTCACGAAGGGTTTTTCGTAACGATCATTGAGGAGTTGCTCACAGTTGTCGCAAAAAAGCTTTTCTCGGATACCTTTCTGTAGCGCTTTCCACCCTAGCTTTCCTTTGCCATTGATTCCCATCATGTGACCTTTTTCGTTGTACAAATCCTTATAGAGAAATTCTAGGACAATGTGGGAGTCTCTTAGCACGCTTGGTTGCCCGCACAATCGACATAGGTTTTCTGTCACTGGTATGCCTGGACGAAATGGATGTCACACTATTCTACAGGAGCCGATTTGAACTATTGGTTCATCTTCCGAGGGGCTGCCGAGGCGAAACATTCTCAAAACACTGCAAACTTCTAGCTATGAAACGATCGGGAAAACCCTTGCACGAACGCTACTGGATCAGGCTATCTGATGCCCCTGAGTATCTAAGTATCGATAAGAACCGCTTTAACAGCGAGGTCAGACCTTACCTGGCGGAACGACACTTCGGTAAGCAGACGATTGTCTTCAAAAGGCTTGATATTGAAGCATGGGCCGATGAAGATATGCGGTGCAACGGGCGTCCCGGTCTACCCTATGATGGAGGTACGACATGGGACAAAAAAGAACGCCAGGGCTCATCAAACGCGACGGTGTCTGGCATATCGACAAGCAGATCGACGGGCGACGTATTTGCCAAAGCTGTGGCACAAGCGACCGAAGAGAAGCAGAAGAGTGCCTAGCACGAGTTGCGGATGAGTACAGGCAAGCGAAACTTTTCGGTGTCCGTCCAAAGAGAACATTTGAGCAAGCTGCGGCGAAGTACGTGTTGGAACACCAGCACAAGCGCAGTCTCAGAAATGATATCAGTCGCCTAAAACCATTGGTGGCTGAAATCGGGCATGTTCACCTGGACCGATTGCACCGAGGAACGCTAGAACCTTGGATAGCAAAACGCAGAAAGGAAGGTGTGGCGAATGGCACCATCAACCACGGTATTAAGATCGTAAGACGCATTATGAATCTTGCAACCAGTGAGTGGGTGGATGAGAACGGATTAACCTGGGTGCTTAGCACTCCGAAGTTCACCCTCCTGCCAGACCAACAAAAGCGTAAACCCTATCCATTATCGTGGGAGGAACAAGACACATTATTCCAGGCACTGCCTGATCATTTGGAGGCCATGGCCTTGTTTGCCGTGAATACCGGATGCCGGGATGCAGAGATCTGCGGATTGAAATGGGATTGGGAAGTAAAGCTGCCCACACTAGATACTTCAGTCTTTGTTGTACCGGGTGATCTGGTAAAAAATGGTGATGATCGTCTTAAACGATGTCGCGCGATCCGTGATTGAGCATCAACGAGTCAATGAGTGCGCTGACTCGACCTTTGTCTTTCACTATAAAGGCAAACCGGTAACGCGCATGTTGAACACGGCCTGGATGAACGCACGATCAAAAGCGAATCTGGAAACAGTTCGCGTGCATGATTTGAAACATACTTATGGCAGACGTTTACGCGCTGCCGGGGTGAGTTTTGAAGACCGCCAAGATCTGCTGGGACATCGATCTGGAAGGATTACGACACACTATTCAGCAGCGGAACTCTCGCAGCTGATTGAAGCATCGAACACGGTGTGTGAGCGTGGTGGTAAGCGACCGGAGCTGGTGGTAATACGGCGCGTGAGTGTGTCATGAAGTTTGATAAAACCAAACTCCCGCAAAAGTCCCGCAAAAATGGGATGTGGAAACAGGGTCTCGGCTACGCCCCTTTAGTAATGGTGGCCAGAGGTGGAATCGAACCACCGACACGGGGATTTTCAGTCCCCTGCTCTACCGACTGAGCTATCTGGCCAATCAGAAATCGCGCTGGAAAGAACTTCCAGTTCGTTGCGTGGGAGGGTGTCCCTCGCAAGGGGCGCTATTAAACCGAAGGGTGGGGTGCTAGTCAAGTTTTAGAGGGGCTTTTCGGGGAATTCTTGATCTACTCCGCATCAGGCGCCACGTATCCTTCAGCCTGATCTGTTTCATCACCGCTCAAGAATTTATCCCGTTGCTCGCTCAGGTACTTTCTTGATTCCTTATCCATCATGTTGAGGTGTTTTTCGTTGATCAACATGGTCTGGTGTTCCTGCCACTCAGCCCAGGCCCTGGCGGAGATGGTTTCGTATATCTCAACCCCTTTTGGTCCAGGAAAGGGCGGCGCATCCAGGCCGGGTAATTCTTCCTTATAACGCTGGCACATCACGGTGCGGCTCATGTTGACCTCAACTGGTTTAGAAGTTTAGTGACAGGGCGCGTAAGGCCAATTTCAGCAGGGTTATCTAGCGAATACCAACAGCGCTGGTTCGCGTCCTGAATCGCCCCAGGCGATATCGTGCATTTTACGTGAACTGGACTGATATCTAAATGGAAGTGGGTAAAGGTATGACGAAAACCTGTAAGGGTTGAGATTTCTTCAGGAGCTATTCCAAGCGCATCAAGGGTGGCTGCAATATCATCTGCTTCACATTCAGGAAAGCTCCACAGTCCGCCCCAGAGGCCGCTGTTTGGTCGTTTCTGAAGCATGAGCTCACCCGCCTGGTTTTCGATCAAAAGCATGGTGGTAGTCCTTACAGGTAAAGTTTTCTTTGGCTTCTTCGCCGGATATGCCTCGACCTGTTGGGTGTTGAAGGCGACACAATCCTGATTAAACGGGCAGGCGTCACAATTGGGTTTGCTGCGGCTACAAAGGGTGGCACCTAGATCCATAATTGCCTGGGTGTAATCAGCAACTCTTTCTGCGGGGGTTAGCGCCTCGGCAACTTGCCAAAATATTTTCGCAACCCTGGTTTCTCCCGGCCAGCCATCAATACCCTTGTATCTGGCGAGTACCCGTTTGACATTACCATCGAGGATAGTTGCTTGTTGCTGATAGGCAATGGCAAGAATCGCGCCGGCCGTTGATCGGCCAATGCCTGGCAGGGCTTCAAGTGCGGCTTGAGAATCAGGGAATTCACCATTGTATTGTTCGGTAACAATCTGCGCGGTCTTGTGTAGATTCCTGGCTCTGGCGTAATAGCCAAGTCCGGTCCAGAGGTGAAGTACCTCATCTTGTTCAGCAGCCGCTAACGCCGTCACCTGGGGGAAGCGTTGCATAAAACGTTCAAAGTAGGGGATAACTGTCGTCACCTGGGTCTGCTGCAACATGATTTCGGATATCCACACCCGATAGGGGCTTATATCCTGTTGCCATGGCAGATGCTTTCGACCATGCAAGTCGAACCAACGAAGCAGTTGCCCCGGAAATGGTTCGGCGTTTGTCCCGGTCATGTGGCTGATCTTAGTTGAAGAGACCTTTTAACAAGCCTTTTGCTTTTTCCTTAAGCTCGTCTGGAATCTTCTCTTCAATTTTCTTGTTAATGGCATCGCGACCCTTGCGTTTTAGCTCCTGGGTTGCGAGATCTTTAATCAGGTTTGTCACCGCACTGCGGTCTGGAAGACAAAGATCAATGGGGTCCGCATCGAGGCTACCTTCACAGTGTAGCGGCCAGCGAATGTTTGCGATCTGTGGGTTTACGGTAAATTGGCCGCCAACATTTTCAAGTAGTGTAGCCTCAAGATCGTAATTCATTGTATTACCAAAGTAGTCGATGCCACCTGTGCCTGTGATCTTCATATTCTCGAAAGCCATGTCGAAGGTCTGGTCTTTAGCGATACCTTTAACGAAGCTGTGACTACCTAACAATTGTTTGAAGGGCAGCATGTCTGGCCATTCGCTGATGCTGTAGGTCTTACCTTGCAAGCTGCCAACTATGCCAGCTAGTTGTTTAATCGCCTGCACGTCGACAGTACCGTTGGCAATCTCAAAGGTAGATTTACCATCCAGTGTGTTAACAATATTACTCATCATATTGCCATTGAAAGCATGGGTTGCTTCCATACCGAGATGGCCGGTGATGGAATCAAACTCGACCGCTTTGGCGATATCGATACCTTTTACCGTCAAGGTAGATGTGCCGGTTGGTTTGCTACCAGGATTCGCAACTCGTAGGGCAAAATTGATATCGCCATCATAGGCTTTCGCGGTGGTGGTAATGTCGAGCTGCTTGTTCTTGTTTTGAACTTTCAAGTTAAGATCAGTGATGTGATAGGTGTCGTAAGTCAGGTCGGCAATCTTGAAGCTACCATTCAGGTTTGTGTCTCGTAGGAATTCCGTTGGGATAACTTCCGAATCCTCAATCGTCAGCTTCGCGTCAGTACTGGTCTCGGCTGCGCCAGCACTCGTGGTTTCAACCGTGGGGGCGAGATAATCTGACGCAATAATCTTGTCCATAGCCAGGCTGAAATCAAATGCCATGGCCGGGTTGATCGCAGCAGTCAGGCTACCGTCAATATTGCTGTTATCAAGCTTCGCCTTAAAGTGACTAAGCTGCACCCTGTCTGTTGTGCCTTTAACATCAGCACTAAAACTTACGCTTTTCAGGGCATCAGGGTTTGCAGTTTCACCTATGTCTGCGTCCAGGCTTGCGAGCAGGTTTCTGGCGTTAAATGATGGGGCACTTATATTACCGCTCAAGCCAGGGGTGCCGAATAGTTTTGTCAGGTCCATATTGAACTGAAGATCCATGCCCGCGAGCGCAAGGCTACTCTTATTGAACTGGGCGGTTTCTTTGCTGGTATCAATGCTACCGTTCAATGTCAGGGTTGATGTGATTTCTGGCATGTCAGGCAAGGTTGCTCCGGTTTCAATGACCAGATTATCAAGTTGGAAGACATCGAGACCTTCATTGACCGCAAATTCTCCGGCAAGCGCCACTTTCGCGACCATATTCTCAACCTTGTCGGTTGCGGTGAAGTGCGCATAGACGCTGGTAAGCGCGCCGGTCACAAGTGGGCCAGTGGTGATGTCTTCGATGTTGAGTTCATAGTCGCTATTAGTCGAATTGTCGACATAGCTAATTTTGGCGTTGGTGAAGCTGGTGCTACTAATATCCAGTTTCAGATTACTCGCCCCGCTGTCGCTGCCCGCAGACGCAGGGTCGGCGTTATCTTTAGTTGAGGTTGTGTCACTCACTTCCCAGTTAC
>CBDUKY010000190.1:0-6441 GCA_965367925.1 uncultured Pseudomonadales bacterium
AACACTCGCTTCATCAATAAATTTCATGAGTCAGGTTATTTTTCTCTTCTCAAAAAAAAGCCCCGTCAATGACAGGGCTTTTTTAAATTAACTTGGTGCTTTAAGCCTCGGCAACGACATCTACATATTTTCGCTGCTTCGGTCCACGAACTGCAAATTGCACCTTACCTTCTGCTTTCGCAAACAGGGTATGGTCCTTGCCGCAACCAACATTTTTTCCTGGATGGAATTTAGTGCCCCGTTGACGAACAATAATGTTTCCCGCCAATACTGCCTGGCCGCCGTAGATCTTAACGCCTAGACGTTTCGCTTCCGAATCGCGACCGTTACGAGTACTACCACCTGCTTTCTTATGAGCCATTGCCTAACCTCCAGTAATCTCAGTGATTTTCACTTTCGTGTATGCCTGACGATGACCAGCCTGGCGGCGGTAGTGCTTACGACGACGCATTTTAATAATGGTAATCTTGTCAGCTCGACCATGTTCAACAACTTCCGCTGCTACTTTGCCACCTTCAACGAAAGGTGCACCGATTTTGACGTCAGCACCTTCACCAATCATCATGACCTCATCAAAACTGACAGTCTCGCCAGCTTCAGCATCTAACTTCTCTAGCGCGAGCACTTCACCTGGCTCAACGCGATGCTGTTTTCCACCACTTTTAATTACAGCGTACATTGTTCTTCACTCTATATTTGTTTGACGGTTAGCCTGTGCCAGATACATCACTGGCTAGCCCAGATTCAGGGTGCGCAATTCTACGGGATAGAAATGCGGCAATCAACTGATATATCAGGAATTATCCGAAAGGCAGATGCGGACAATTGATGGAATTCAGGTGCCGGGCTGCTTGACAGCCAGCCAGCCCAACTCTAGCATTCCCTTCCTCGGTTTTCGCTGCCCAATTTGCCCGGCGAGAAGCAGATTGAGCAACCAACGAGCCACTTATGAAACACCCCTTTTACGCCGCTGTAGCATCGGATTTTGACCGCGTAAATCAGCTAATCCTTGATAGCCTGAGCTCTCACGTGCCTCTGGTGGAGGAGATTTCCGGCTATCTGATCGATGCTGGCGGAAAAAGACTCCGCCCACTACTGGTTTTACTGGCTGCCAATGCTTGCGGCTATCACGAGAAGCAGCATATTACCCTGGCAGCAGTAATTGAATTTTTGCATACAGCCATGCTCCTGCACGATGACGTGGTCGACGCATCTGACTTACGACGTGGTCGAAAAACCGTCAATGCTACCTGGGGTAACCCGGCTAGCGTACTCGTCGGTGACTTTCTACATTCTCGTGCCTTCGAGATGATGGTGGAAATTGGCGATATTCGGGTGATGGAAATTCTCTCCCATGCTACCAATACCATTGCTGAGGGTGAGGTACAGCAGCTAACCAACGTGCGCAATCCTGATATTACCGAACAAAGCTATATGGAAGTTATTACAAGAAAGACAGCCATGTTGTTTGAAGCGGCTGCCCACTCTGGTGCGGTGCTAGCTGGCGCAACAGCAGCGCAAGAAGATGCACTTCGACGCTATGGCTTACATGTCGGTCTTGCATTCCAACTCGTCGACGATGTGCTTGATTACCAGGGTACAACCGATGATCTGGGTAAGAATGTCGGTGACGATCTGGCAGAAGGTAAAATGACCCTGCCGCTCATTATCGCCCGCAGAGATGGTAATGAGACCCAGGCAAATTTCGTCAAACAGGCAATCTTAAGCGGTGGCGTTGAAAATCTCGCCGAGATGGTCGACATAGTACAAAAGACTGGTGGACTAAAGTACACCCAGGACAAGGCTGTTGAGCAAACCCAGGCTGCCATTGCCTGCCTTGACTGCCTGCCTGACTCAAGCTTTAAGCAATCCATGCTAGAACTGGCCAGCTTCTCAACCGCGCGAACATTTTAACCAGAGCCAGGGCTTGCCGTTATCGCTCAGGCGCCAAATGGGTCCCAGGGGGCTCGTCATAAGACATGAAGCCAACTAATCCAGGGCAATGAAAACAATCTTGCACGGGCTACAACCCGTAAGCTATCTACTCCTTGTGATCGCCTTGTCGGTGATGACCACCCTCTGCTTTGAATACTTGCCCCGATTTCAGATTCACTCTGGTGATCTCGGCATCGGCAACCTCCAGTCAACTCGCGAGACACAAAGGGCTATCGTTGAGAACAATAGCTTCGGGGACACCATTACCCTGTCGAACAAGGTGGCTGGTCAGCGAGTAAAGCTATTTCAGTGGTTTAAAATACCAACAGGCGGGCTTGTTGAGCTATCTGCAAAAGACGTTGCCACAAGGGATGTTGAAGCCGCAGAAGAAGCCTGGCAACAAGCAAGAATTGAAGTCATCGCCTTTGATAAGGCAGGCAATCCAAAGTGGGATTTCGATAATACACTGGTACATCTGCTAGGTACCCATAAAACCCACGACATCTCAAAAATAATCGCGATACCAGCTCACTATCACCGGGCAAGAATCGAAATTTCCTTACCGGGTAATATCGGAGAACTAAGGCTCTCTAGTATTTCTATTCTGGAGGCCACAGCCCATCCCTATCAGCGGCTTCTGGACAATTTACTACTCCTGCTCTGGCTCGTGCTGTTCGCGTTTATTCTTAAGGCCCTGGTACGATCGAAACCCCTGTTCACCCTTGGCTTGTGCATCATCGGCGGCTTATTGACCATCTTGCCTGGGTCAGAAAAGGCCTTCTTAATCGCGCTTATGCCAGGTATGCCATTGTTGGACCTGAGTCATCTGTTGCTATTTTTTCTGGCTGGTATCTACGGGCGATATTCATTTCCAACCACTCGCTGGCCAACACTTGTTCTGGCGCTGCTAGCTATCTCAATGGCCACCGAGACGCTTCAATACTTTGCACCGAACAGAAACCCAGGCTTTGCTGATCTGATATCAAATATCACAGGCGGATTGTTGGGGATGCTGATCTACGAGCTATGGGGGCGCTTTGTAAAAACGCAGATCAGGTAAAAAAACATAAAGCTCGTTTAGAGGCGTTTACTCATTCGTAATCTGCGCGAACTGACGCAGTGATCACGCCAGCTTTCAATGACAGCATTAATCGTTGATTGCTGGACTGAAGCATCACGCAATCGCTCTAACACAGGCTCCAGACGCTCAAAGTAGGCTTCAAACTTTTCTGATCGGTAACCGGGTAGTTGGGAAAAACCCACCCGCTGACCATCTCGATAATCCTTAACCAGTCCTTGCTCCTCATGAAAAACCATGAGTACCAATACCGAGCAAATCACATTGATCGACTCTTGCTCCCTTGCAGCCACAAGTTCCGATAGCCAATCCATGCAAAATTCGACACTCGCACGACACAATTCACCTTCTTGTGCGCGACCAAAATCCCTGATATCTGATGGAGACAATTCCCGACGTAGCATTCTAACGATCGCATTTACACGACGATCTTTTAACGAGACCAGGCCAGCAAGTACTGCACCACGATTTTCTACCTGACCCTGTCGAACCAGCTGAACAATATCAGCAACCGCCTGAAATTCTCCCGGGATATAGCAGCCACGATACCGCACATAATCATGGGTAGCGTTGCGCGCAAGCTTAATGTTTGGTTCAAAGAGCACATAGGCAAGCAGGACACGAGCTGGCAACAGATGATTCTTTACATCTGCTAGCAGCAGGTTATAGACACGGCGACGATCAACCGAGGATGTATCACTGGCAAATAGGTCAGATGTGCCGTAGGCACGCTGATAGCCGGACGTACCTGCGGTAAAATCGAACTTCGATAGTTCGGCATACATCCAATCTACCTGATAGTCGAATCCAGGGGTGGATTGGTAATCTGTTGCAACACTTAGCTGATTCATCATCCCTACCGGGAAAAGCTCTTATGACTTGCCAGTATAGGCAATAAAAACTTCATAAGTTTGACGTGGTTCACATTTGTAAAAATGTTATTACATTTCGTCGGATTCGAGAACCTCTTTCAAATGCGCCTGAATTTCAGCATTGGTTGGTAACCGCTCTGCTGCAACGCTAAGTATTTCGCGGGCCCTGGCGATATCACCATTTTTGTATAGAAACCAACCGTAGGTATCCATCACCTCAGGGCTCTCTTTGGCCAGGTTATAGGCCGATTCAGCTGCCTTCAGGGCTGCTTTTGGGTTTTTCTCACCAAAAACCCAGGCCAGATTGTTATAGGCAACCACATTGTTTGGATCCTTCTCTACCACAGCCTCATAGCCCTTTTGCGCCTTGTCATACTGATTGACGCTGAGGTAGTAGCCTGCCTGGGTAAACTGCGCCACCACGTTCGTAGTAGATTGCTCAACCCACTCTTGCAAAAAGCCCTCAATTTCAGCCTCTGGTAGCTTTGCCAATTGCATGGTTTGGAAAATCTTAAACGCTACCTGATCAGCCGGGGTTTTCTGCCATGAAGCATAGTAAATATCCCGCGCGACTTTGAAATCCCCGCGTTTAACAGCAACATCACCTTCTAGAATGCCAATAATCGGCGCTTCACCGAGACTCTTGAGCTTCTCAATCAATGCTTCAGCAGAAGCCAGCTGGTTGTCATTAATCTCGATAGTGACGAGTGAAGCGAGAATACGAGGGCTTTTCGGAAACACGGCTAGCTTATCCTCGAGCGCCTTTTTTGCGCCGGCGATATTGCCTTCCAGAGAAAGCTTGCGAGCCTCAGCAAGCACGATTGATTCCTCAAGCTGAATCCGCTGTGGCGAGGGTTCGCCTTTTAGGGTTGCCAGTAATTCTTCTGCTCTGGCTATGTCGCCACGGCGACCGAAAAACTCACTTAAGGTCAGTACTGGCGCCTCGGCCTTACCTGCTTTTATATAGCCTTCAAGTGCAGCGATCCCTTCATCAGTTTTCTCACGCAATTCATACACGGTGATCAAACCCTTGTACGCAGCGACATCCTCTGGGTTCGCTTCAATTAGCTGTCGGTATTGCTCATCGGCTTTCAAATATTCTGTTGTTTGCAAGTAGGTTCTTGCCAGCAGATGACGGGTGACTGGTGAGTCAGTCAGTGCAAGGGAGCGCTTCAATGGTGGGACTGCTCGTTTCGCATCCGCAACTCTGAAAAAGTGATTACCAACTAGCAATTGAGTATTCGCAGCATCTGGATACTTCTTCTCGAGGCTTGAAACAAGCGAGTTCGCGGCTTCGAGATCACCCATAATCACATGCTGATCAATTAGCGCTGCCTGCACGACCGGTAATGCTGGGTCTACTTTGTAAGCTTCCTGAAGGATTTCGAGCGCATGATCATTGGCACCTTCGCTTTGCAGTAGTCGCGCCAGCGGTAAGCGTAGTCTGCCATTAGTCGGATCAAGGCTGATTGCCTTGCGCATATACTTCTCAGCGGCATCACGGTCACCCACATTCAACTTGGCGATACCAAACAAGGCCGCTAGTTTGCCGTTGTCCGTGGCATCGATATCCGCATCCAATCGCTCAATCACCTTCTCCGGTTGATTTAAGCGCAACTCTGCAATGGCAAACATCTGAAGCGTGGTACTCGTTGAAGTTTCTGCATCAATATATTTTTCGAACTCAGATACCGCGGCTTCATGATTTCCCTCAAGGAACTCGAGAACCGCAAGCATGGTACCTGCCTGTTCAGAATTTGGGCTGAGCTCTCTTACTTCCTCAAGCTCTGCTCTTGCAGCATCAAATTGACCACTCTGAAGTGAGTCAAGCGCTGCATTTAGGCGCTGCTCAGTTTCTTCAGCACCAGGCAGTAGATCCGATAAAACACCAGAATAGATCAATGCTTCACTGGTTTTACCTTGCTGGGTCAGGTTGTCTCTCAAAGAAGCCACGATGGCATACTGCAAGGGCGTGACAAAGTCGTTAGAGGGTAATGCGGACATGGCCTGCATCAGGTAGCTTTCAGCCCCCTCAAGATCGCCTGTGACATTTTTGACGCGAGAGATAAGATACAACGCTTCAGCATTTTCCGGCGCGATAGCAACAACTGTTTCCAGTTCTTCAATAGCCTCGGTTGTTTTACCCTGCTGCAAATAGGCTGATGCTTTTGCTAGCCTGCCTTTAATTTCCGTGTCTGGTTGTCTGGTCGCAATCGTGTATTGGGCGAAGGCTTCCTCATTGTCCCCGTCAGCCAGGGCATAGCGCCCCCTGAGCAACGCCAGCTCACCTTCTTTACCCGCAATGTTTGTAATATCTTTTAACTGCGCCCGACTTGATCGCAACCTACCTGAATCAAGGTAAGCCCGCGCAAGTAGCAGGCGGGTTTCTGGTTCTAGTTCAGCCCCGGTAGCAAGTAGATCAATGGTTTCTCTCGGCTGCCCAAGCTCTATAAAGATCTGACCCAGCATCCGCCTGGCCATTTCGCTGCTTTCATCTAACTGGTATGCATTCTGGGCTTCGATAAGGGCTGACTTGTACTGACCTTCAGCCATGTA
>CBDUKY010000191.1:0-6438 GCA_965367925.1 uncultured Pseudomonadales bacterium
GATAACAGGTAACACCTGATTGTTTTAACCAGCCTTTGAGTTTTTGCCGGTTTTTTTTCAGTCTATTTTGAAAGCCTAATGCTGCATCACTTAGTTCATCCGCTGAAAAAAGTCGTGGCAGTCGATACTGCTTAATTTCTGTCGCCGGGGAGATATCAAAACTAATCAGCTTGCATTCAATTGCACCATTAAAAAATGAATGAATCTTGTCTGCGCGGATTCCGACCGCCTTGCCATTTTCTAGCGCATCAGTGAATACCGCTCCACGCCAGCCTTGAAAATTCTCCCTCATTACCTTGCCGATAGCCTGATAAAGACTTTCAAGCTGTTCCTTTTCACCGACACGGTTACCATAAGGCGCATTGACTAGCACCAGACCTTGCTTTGGAAAATCAAGATTAAATTCCCGGACATCTTGATATTCAATCTTGACGATACCCTCAAGCCCGGCATTAGTGACATGCTGCCTGGCCTTTTCAAGCGTCGGTCGATGATGATCAAAACCCTGAATAGTTGGCGCTTGCTTAAGACCTTTCTCTTTTCGATATTCTGCCTCTGCAACTAATCGCTCCCAGACCGCGGCATTGTGTCCGGCCCAGCCCAACAATCCAAAATAGTCGCGTTGCAAGCCTGGCGCTATATCACAAGCGATCATGGCAGCTTCAATTGGTAAGGTGCCGGACCCACACATAAAGTCAACAAAGGCTTCACCTCGACCCGCCTTTTCGGGCCAACCAGCTCTATATAACAATGCCGCTGCAAGATTCTCCTTTAAAGTCGCTAAGCCGCCCAGATTACGGTATCCACGCAAATGTAAACTTTCGCCAGAGAGGTCGATGGCTAACTGGGCCTCGTTACGATCAATAAATACATTTACCTGGACATCAGGCTTATCGACAGCAACATCAGGACGCGCACCGGTGGCATCTCGAAACTGATCCACAATGGCGTCTTTAACACGCAGGGCTGCATATTTACTGTGGGTAATATTAGATCGCGCAGTACTGGCAGCAACAGCAAAGGTATGATCACCGGCAAGATGTTGTCGCCAGTCGATCTTTTGCGCTTCTGCATACAGTGAATCATCGTCAGTTACAGGCGCCTTGTGAACAACAAGCAACACGCGGTTTGCGAGCCTGGACCAGAGGCATACCCGATAAGCCTGTTCCAGATCACCCTCAAAACGTACACCCGCCTTCATAGGCTTCGACTCAATACCAAGTTCACGCAGCTCAGTAACAAGTAGATCTTCAATGCCCTTGGCAATTGTTGCGATAAATTCAGTCATGGATGCTTGTCGTGTGAGTGGTAAAAGATTAGTGGAACAGAGGAGCAGCGCGCAAGTTTACTTAAGTGGATGAGGCAGAGTAAAGTTAAGCGCCAATATAAGCCACTAAATCGTTTTCGAGTTGCGCTAATGCATCGCCTATGAACAATTTAAAAAGTCGGTTAATGACCTCAGCGATACAGTCGACCCTGTGGCTTGCTCGCCGCTATGACATGTATATTAATCGATCCGTATTAACCCTTAAAAACCCAGATTATTATCAGGACCCCTACCCTACCTATGCTGCGCTCAGGGCACGTGGGCCAATATTGCGCTCTGCTGCAAATCGGGGCTGGGTGGTATTTGGTTACAAGGAAGTAAAAGATCTTCTTGTTGATAAGCGAATTGGCAGTGATATTCGGAAAAGCGCATTTCTGAGTCGCGTGGTGCGATATGCGGTGGGCGACCTTGAATTACCCATCATCGACAATCCCCCCATGCTAAACATGGACCCACCAGACCACAGCCGGCTCCGCAGGCTGGTCGCCCAGGGTTTCCTGAACAAATACATTCAATCTCTGGCACCAAAAATCGACCAGCTAATTGATGACCTGCTCGCTGAGATCCCTCAAGATGCTACAGCATTTGATCTTATAGATACCCTTGCCCGTCCTTTGCCAGCTATTGTGATTGCGGAAATGATGGGTGTCCCTGTATCGGAACGGCACTATTTTGAAAAGTGGTCAGAACAATTGATCGGTGTCTCGGAAATACGCAATCCTGAACTCATTCATCTGGCGGCAAAGGGCAATGTTGCCATGCGAGACTACCTCGCAGCGCTAACCGCCAAAAAACGTCAAGCACCAGGCCAGGATCTTATCTCACAACTGATCGCAGCCGAGGAAGATGGTGACCGATTAAGTCTCGATGAGTTGTACTCGACCTGCGTACTGTTGCTGGTTGCCGGTCACGAAACAACAACCCGGCTGATTGGCAATACCATGTTCCACCTGCTTAATCATCCAGCACAGCTGGCGGCGGTCAGGGCTGACCCGGTCTTAATCGACAACTTAATCGAAGAAACCCTTCGCTTTGATTCACCGGTTCAAATGCTAATCAGACTCGTCAACGAACCTTTTAGCTACGAGGGGCATCAATTTAACAAGGATCAAATTGTCGTCCTTGCGCTTGGCGCTGCTAACCGGGACCCAGTTGCGAACCCGAATCCAGAACAGTTTGATATCCATCGGGAAAATATTTCCCATATTAGCTTCGGCCACGGCATTCACATGTGTCTTGGCATGTCACTGGCGCGACTCGAAACAAGACTCGCGATAGAGAAACTGCTGGTTCGATTTCCCAACTGCCGTATCGCAGCCGGGAAACCTGAATGGGGAACTAACGATTTTTTCCGTGGCCTGCGGCACCTCAAGCTAGAGGTTTAGCCTAAAGCTAGGCTTGCCTTTCCAGCGCGGCAATTCGTTCTGAAAGCGGTGGATGACTCATCAGCAGTTTTGAAAAGGCCTGCTTTGTCGACCCTGAAATACCAAAGGCAACAAGTTCACCTGGCATTTCCGCCTCATGGTCTGATTGCAACCGTTTAAGGGCGGCAATCATCTTATGTTTCCCCGCAAGCCGTGCGCCACCTTCATCAGCGTGAAATTCACGGTAACGAGAAAACCACATCACTATCATGCTGGCAAAAATCGAGAGGAATATCTGAGCGATAATAGAAGAGACGATATAGCCAATACCTAGACCCCGCTCATTTTTCAAAATGACGCGATCAACGAAGAAGCCAACCACCCGGGATAAGAAAATTACAAACGTGTTCACAACACCCTGCAACAGTCCCATAGTCACCATATCGCCATTGGCAACATGACTGATCTCATGACCAAGCACAGCTTCTGCTTCATCCTGATTCATGCGATTAAGTAGCGCAGAACTGACAGCGACTAGCGCCTTGTTCCTATTCATCCCGGTGGCAAAGGCGTTGATGCTATCGGATGGGAAAATACCAACCTCTGGCATATCAATACCTGCCGCGCTTGCCTGCTGCCGAACAGTGGCTAGTAACCACTGTTCAGTGCTGTTGGATGGCTGGGTGATAACCTGCACACCCATGGAACGTTTCGCCGACCACTTGGAAAGTGCCAGGGAAATAAATGAGCCACCAAATCCAATCACAGCAGACATGACCAACAAGGCAGTCAAATTCAGATCGACGCCATTTGTGGCCAGGATGCCTTCTAGACCAAGTACCTGGAATACGATACTGATAAGCAACACAACAGCGATGTTGGTTGCAAGAAATAGCATAATCCTTGTCATCTATTTATCTCGAAGAAAGTATTACCTCAGATATTGGTACGCTTTCCCTGGCTTCAATGGCTAGCGCCACATATTTTGACCGCCACAAACTACAAGGGCTTGACCCGTCATGTGACCACTTGCCTCGCTGCTCAGGAATACGGCCAGACCTTTGAGGTCATCAGGCTCACCTAGTTTGCGCAGTGGCACTTCATCAGAAGCTCTCTTCTCACCTTCTGGGTTATCCCAGAGGGCTTTTGCAAAGTCAGTCTTAATCAGGCCAGGACAGATTGCATTGACCCTGACGCCTTTGGGACCATTTTCCAATGCCAGATTCCGTACCAGTGCGATATCAGCCAATTTGGAGATACCATAGGTGCCTAGTACCTCAGATGGTCCAAGTGCACCCGTTGAAGCCGTGATCATGATAGAACCGCGACCCTTTTCAATCATATCCGGTAGTACCATCTGACAGAGCCAGTGATTCGCCTTCACATTGCTATTCATGATCTTGTCGAACGCTTCATCTGGAATTTCCGACATAGGTCCGTAGAAGGGGTTAACACCGGCATTACAAATCAAGATATCAATCTTGCCGACCTTTTCGTGAGTCTGATCCACCAGGGCTTGTAGTTGATCCTTGTAACCAACATTGCAAGCGATAGCGACTGCAGAACCTTCACCAAATTGCGCGTTGATAGAAGCCGCGGCTTCCTCGCAGGCATCAAGCTTTCGACTACTGACAACAACCGTTGCACCCTGTTCAGCCAGACCTTCAGCCATGGCCAGCCCCATACCTTTGGAGGCCCCTGTGACAAGAGCCACCTTACCTGTGAGATCGAATAGTTCTTTTACCGAGCGCATGCATTTCTCCGCGTTAATTATGTTTTAGCGAAGCGAGAGTTTGCCACGAACCCAGCCAGATGAAAAAGCTGGATTCGTGCCGTGGATAAGGGGGCATATCCCCCTGCAGAACTAGGAGTGTGAACTGGCCTGCTCAACCCGTTTAAGACCCAACAGATTCCTGACAAACTGTTTTGCCTTGCCAATCAGATTGCTCATATCCTCACCAATACAATAGAGGCTTGGCACCAGCATCAAGGTAACAAACAGTGCGAATATGACCCCAAATGCCAGTGAAATCACCGCTGGCTTTAGGAACTGTGCGTCTGTGGAGCGTTCCATCATGATCGGGATCAAGCCAACAAAGGTTGTGACTGTAGTTAAAAGGATCGGCCTGAAGCGCGCAACAGCTGCTTCAATAACCGCTTCAGTTGCATGTTTGCCTTGTTTGCGGAGCCGTTCCACATAGTCGACTAGAACAAGATTGTCATTGACCACAACCCCTGCAGCAGCACCTATACCAAAAAAGGAGAACAGGGCCATGGAAACATCAAACGCCAGGTGCCCATACACCGCACCCATAAAGCCAAATGGGATTGCTGTCATCACCAATAACGGTAAGAAATAGGATTTAAACGCCACTGCGATCAAGGCATACATCACAAACAGCGCAATTGCATAGAGGGCGAATAATTCATTAAAGAATTCTTCTTCGGCCTGGGCCTGGCCACTGTGGCCGATTTCGATACCTGGATAACGCTGTTCCAGTTGTGGCAAGAAATTATCAACCACATCCGTATTGATATCACTCATGCGATCACCAATAACGTCCGCCTGTACCCTGACCATCCGTTCGCCATCTTGATGTTGAATCCGTTGTACACCTGCAGCAAGTTCCACATCGACTATCGACATCAAGGGGATTTCTCGCCCATCGGGTGTGCGAACCATAAAGTTATTCAGGCTTTCCAGATTATAGCGAGAGGATCTTGGATACCTCACCATAACCTTCACGTCACCGTTAGCACGAGGTAAACGTTGAACTTCCTCACCATAGTATGCCTGACGCACCTGTTCTGAAACTTGAACCAGAGATACACCTAACTTTTCAGCACCAGGTAATAGTTGCATGTGCAATTCAAAGGTTTCACCGCGCATATTATCCCGTACATAGAAAGTGCCATCATATTCATGGAGCTTACCTTTCAATTCGCTGGCCGCCGCCTGGAGCATCTCCATATCGCGATGCTTCAAGACATAGCTAACACGCGGGTTGGAATTGTTCATGGTGTAGTTAATTTCGATTTCATCAGCATCAGGCACATCACCAACTAGCTCTCTGAGCCGGGTGGCCGCTTCTTTTGCTGACAGGTCACGAACCTCAGGCGGCGCTAACTTGACGATCGCAATCACACTGTCTCGTCTGGAACGGGTATACCAACCCTGGATTAACTCACCTGTGCCGCCCTTGACCTTTGCTTCCTCGGCAACCTCATCAATTAGCTTTAACTCCGCTTGTTGCATCTGGTCTAGCACCGCGAGCGCCCGACTGTAAGGTGTGCCAGTTGGTAAGGTGACATTGACATAAATAAGCTCTGCCTCTACTTCCGGCATAAAGCTAAATTTCACCCAGCCATGGTTAAAGACACCAAAGCTAATAATGAATAAGCCAAAGAAAATACTAGAGGTGATGTAACGGTGTGCCACTGCCAGGGCCACCCACTTCTGGTAGGTATTTCGTGAAAACTTCACCAGACTTTGTTCAACATTTTTTTGCCATCTGGCAAATCGGCCAAGGGTTTCTCGGTGCTCAAGGTGACGCAAGTGCGAGGGCAAGATAAGAAATGCTTCAATCAAGGAAATCGTCAAGGCAGCGGTAATCACAATCGACAGCTGTCGTGTTACCTGTGCGTCTTCACCAGAAAGAAAAAACCAGGGTGCAAAAGCGACCATGGTCGTCAGCACGGCAAATATCACTGGTTTGGATACCGCATAGGCACCTTGAACTGCCGAAT
>CBDUKY010000192.1:0-6433 GCA_965367925.1 uncultured Pseudomonadales bacterium
TGGTTTTCTTCGGTTAACTCGTGAGTTCCAGGTATTGCATGGGCTTGGTATCAACCCAGTGTTCCTGTTCTTACTACCCGTATTTTTCGCCTTCCCAATTTCGCTATTTTTGATGTTTATCTATTTTGACTTTGTCTGCATTCTATCAGCCTACGTGATGATCTGGCTGTCAGACCCAAGCGTTCAATTTCTGGTTTTTCTTGGTGCAATTCTCGATCAAATTACCTTGAATGAAATTGCTATTAATGCGGTCAAGGCACTGCTCGGCGGCATTATCATCGGTGTTATTTCGATTCATTTTGGTGCAAAAGCAACTGACAGTTTTGATGATGTTTCCGAGGCAATATCAAGTTCGACGACTTCACAGCTGATGAGTTTCTTCCTGCTCAACGTCGCCCTATCACTCATCGCCTATACCCAGTGAGCCTATGAGCGTAAAAGTTAACAATATGCGGCTAGAATATCCCGATCAACTTTTGTTTGATGGGGTTTCCTTGTCAGTTAGCGACGGTGAGCTTATTGCTATTCACACCCAGGTATTAGATGGCGGCACCAGTTTACTCAAGGGGATCGCTGGCTTTTTGCAAGGCGTTGATGGTGAAGTATGGTTTGAAGGCTATAACCTGCTAACAGACGTACCTGAGCATATTCAACACAAGGTTGGTTATGTCTACGAAACCAATGGTCTCGTCAGCATCTACTCGATTTTTCAAAATATTGCTCTGCCGCTGCAGTTTCATACAGACCTCTCAAATGAGGAAATCGTGGCGGCTGTCATCGAAATGTGCGAGCTTTTCAATATTCCCGAGTCTCAATATGAACTTCGCCCACACAATTTAAATGATGTCCAAACCCGTATGGTAAATCTCGCACGGGCACTTGTGGTTAAACCAAAGCTGCTACTTATTGATGAAATTGAAGGTGGGATGTCAGAGGACTATTTACAAGCTACAATGCAGGCAATACGGGCGCGCCAAGAACAATACCCGATGGCTATTATCATCACGACAGCCAGTGAACTGGTGATGCATGCAGCAGATCGGGTTTATTCAATAAAGGACCATAACCTGGTGGCAATAGACACATGACAACATCTGGTTACACAGCATTTGAGGTTGGTACCAAAGATCGTGTGGTAGGTCTTTTCGTGATCGGTGCAGTCTTGCTATTTCTGATGGGGTTCCTGATCCCCTTTGTGCAAAAGTTTAACGCTGACGACGGTATTCCCTTCTATTCTATTATCGATAAGACCTATGGCATTGCCCCAGATTCAAAGGTGTCTATGCGTGGCGTCATCGTTGGTAATGTAACCCAGGTGGCGATTACTGACGATGCCACCGTGCGCGTGGACTTCAGGCTTTCATCAGCCTACAGCGCCTTTTACAAAAGTGGCAGTCGCATGAGTGTCGATAGCAACATTGGCGTTAATACCATCTTGAGTGGCAGTGGCCTAATTCTGATTCCGGGGCCGTCTGATAATGAATTGATGAGTCCAGGAGAATTTGTCCCAACGGAAATACCACAGGGTATTGGTTCCATTCTCGATGAACTAGATATTGTTCAGTTGACCGATCAGGTCACAGAAATCGTTACCAATATTGAAGAGATCACAACCGGCGTTAACCACAATCAAGAAAAGATCTACGCCAGCCTGGATAACCTGCAAGAAATCACAGCCAATCTCGCTGAAATCAGCAGGAGCCTACCAGCGATTACTCAGTCAGTTGATCAAAGCCTGGTTTCGCTACAAAGCACAATGTCGGGTGTGGACAGCATGGTGCAGACCACCGACAAAAACCTGCAGCCCATGCTCAAAGATATGACGGCACTGACTCAACAAGCCACACTTACGCTTTCGGAAACAGAAGAACTGTTTCGCTCAACCACACCTGTGATGAATCAATTGCCAACCTTTTTGCGAACCACTGACGTCGCCTTACAGAGTATTACCGGCTTGACCGACCAACTAAGCCAATCCTGGTTGCTGGGCGGCGGCGATACTGGCAGTGATAACCTGCTGAGTGTACCAACAACAATACTTGAACCCCTGGGGCCAACCTTGCACCCTCATGATGATTCCTTGTATGAGGAACCAAAACAGAATCCTTGACGTATCTTTCAATAGCCAACATGACAAACATTTTTTAGGAGCAGCAACGTGCGCGTAAAACTTATCTCAACACTTTGGCTTGCACTTTTGCTTGGCGGCTGTGCCGTTGCAACCACTGATACTGTTGTCACCATGCCAGCACTGAAGACCAATAACTCAGATACAGCTTCTGCTGTTGATGCTGAAACAACCAATTTGCCGACCACCGTTGCTGTACTCCCCTTCTCCAATCAGTCTGATAGTGAGTTTGCCTATGCGGTTGTTAGACAAACCATGTACAACCATTTCGCTTCCACCAACTATCGCTGGTTACACTGGCAAGATGTGGATCAACGATTACAGCTAGCAGGTCTAGAATCAGACGCCGCGCTTGATGACATGAGCAGCCAGCAACTTAGTGAACTGCTTGGCGTTGATGGGCTGATCTACGGTGAAATTACGCATTACAACAAAACCTTTGCCGGTATCTATGCCCAGGTAGCCGTGGGTGTACAACTAAAATTCGTCTCGGCAGATGGCGATGTACTCTGGGAAGTCAAAGACGTCCAACGAAGTCATGCTGGTGGTGTTTCAAGTAGCCCAGTTGGGCTTATTTTGAATGCCCTGGCTTCTGCAAAACATATCTATGGTGATCTCAATCTCTACCGCGCCGCCGATGAATTAGGGCGCGATCTCGCCAAAGACATGCCGCAACCTGAAGCCCTGGGTCAAAGAGCCAGGCCAACAATTACCACCCTTGTCCATTCCGGTGTTGGCCAATATCTGAAGTATGGCGACACCCTTAACATCGCGATGGAAGGTGATGCAGGACTCAAGGCTGCTGCCTATATTGAAGGTATAGGGGTCATCGATCTGACTGAAACCAACCCAGGAGAATATAGCGGCAGCATCACCTTGGACAAAAAACATAATGTGACCGATGCGGCCGTCGTTGGTCGTCTGCAAGATGCATACGCACAGACCAGCAGTTGGGTTTCACCCTATGGTTTGCTGAACGTTGATAATATACCGCCTTCGGCTGTGACCGGCCTGCAGGTAATCGCACAGGATTCGAGTGTTGTGCTTGACTGGGACCCAGCCAGTGCAACCGACATTGCAAGTTATCAAATTGAGCTCTCAGCAACAGAAACCGGGCCTGCCGTAGAAACTCGCACAAGTCCCGACTCAGAAATCAATCTGACTGGTTTAAGTAACTTTGAAACAACTTATGTCTCAGTGATGGCCATCGACAAGGCGGGTAATGTTGGTGCCCCGGTACAAATCCCCGTCACCACATCGCCTGATAGCCGCTTTGCCGCAGCGAGTAATATTACCGGAGATCTACCCGCTGTTATCCGCGGGGTCCAGAAGCTAAGTGCCGCAAATAGCCCCTATACCTTACGAAGCAATGTACGCATAGCCACTGACGGTGTATTACTGGTTGCCCCTGGGGTGGAAGTGCTTGTTAGTCCTGGTGCAAGGCTTACTGTGCTAGGCGAGATGCACACCTTCGGTGATGTGTCAGTCAAAGGCGCAAATGGGCAGGATTTTGCCGAGTTCCTGGTCGTTCGAAGTGCACTACCCGTCTCCCTCAAGGGCTTATCTATCACTGGCGCGGGTATTCCCATTCAAATTAAAGCCGGTGCGCCGCTGATTGAAGGATCACGTTTTGAGGCCTGTGCATTTAACTGTATGACCATCGACGGGACCAGCCGACCAGTTATTCGAAACAGCGTCTTTAGTGGCGCAAAGACCAGTGGTGTCGTGGTTTCTGGTCAAGCACAGCCCGTCTTTAAAGCTAACCAGTTTCTTAACAATGAACCTTTCCATCTACAAAATAGTTCAACCTATGAAATCGACGCTCGTGATAACAACTGGCAGCCTGCTGCAAGTAATATGACGGTACTTGGTAACGTGAAATTCTGAGGACAGGTGTCAAAGGACGATTAACAATGAAAACAATTTCCAAACTACTGCTCGCTAGCTGGCTCGCAGCCATAACACTTAACGCAACGGCAGATGAATACATCGAGTGGGTTGCGGCCAATAGCGGTGTGAACTGGAGCGCTGGTCAGGCAACTGCCGAGGGTGCTGGTGTTGGTCCTACCAACAAGCCAGCGAGTATTGCAAGACTCATGGCCTGTCGGGCTGCCGTCGTCGATGCCCAGCGAAACCTACTAGAGTCCATGCAAGGGGTTCGCGTTAATGGCACAACAGTCGTCAATGACCTGATGCTAAAAAGTGATGTTATCAAGACAACCGTAGAAGGTGTGCTAAAGGGTGCAACCATCACAAAACGAAATCCTAAAGATGACGGTACCTGCCTTGTTACCATGGTGGCACCTATCGGCGGCGACTTGACACAAGTTGTCTACAACGAAACCATGAACCCCGATGCCATCGCCACCTCCCCTACAGTTGAAGAAATGCTACTCAATGTTGTCGATCTATCACTCGCCTGGTTAGTACCAGAAGCAACAGCCGCAACCAGCGCACCGCCCTGGCAAACCGCCATTGATAATATGTCACAACGCATCACGGCACTTGAAGAACTACTCTCAACTAACCCCGTGATTACCGGGGCTGCAGATCAGGGTCCAACTGGTCTGGTACTGGATGCCAGGGGTAGTAACTTTATTCCGTCAATGTCACCAAAAATTAGAAAGATTCGAGCAGGTGTTATGTACCCTGCAGCTAAACATCAAGTTGCAGCACGAGATCGTGGCCAACTTGTCTCACTTTTTACCCGGGACATAGACTCAGCGCGCAAGCATCCAATTGTTGGTGAGCGACCCATCGTGATTAAAGCGCTACGAACCTTTGGTGATACACGAACAGAAATTGTACTTGGTTCTGAGTCTTCCGAGCGTTTAGAAGATTTAATCAAAAATGGATTCCTCGATGATGCGGGCGTCATCATTGTTCTTTAAGGGCTAGCCTATGAAACCAATACTCAGCGTTGTTATTTTTTGCTTTATCGCCAGCACGGCATTTGGCCAGCAATCATCTATCACCGAGGCAGAAGGCGCTTCATGTATGGGAGATGATAAGTCGCGTAAGGAAACTGAAAACGCCGCATTACAAGATGCGAAACGGCTCGCCATTGAGTTCTCAAAAACCCATATTGAAAGTGAGACGGTGGTTGAAAACTATGAGCTAAAAAGTGATCTTGTCGCAGCCTTTGCAAAAGCTGATGTGAAGGTGCTCGATATTGTTAACAAAGAATGGGATGACCCTGCCACTGGTGACTGTGTCCTGATTCGTATTCGAGCGGAAGTCGTACCAAGTAATGCCGCCATGCAGGCCATCAATACCAATCAGATGATGACCGACCCGCGGGCACCACTCAATGTCAAACTCTGGACCAACGCTGACCTCTATACCGATGGTGAGGTGATGAAGATTTATCTCCAGGGCAACAAACCATTTTACGCCCGACTGATCTATATAGATGCCCAGGGTAATAATATCCAGCTACTACCTAATCAACACAGAAGTGATAACTACTTCGCTGGTGGTACCGTGTTTGAAGTGCCATCAGGTGAGGATGGCTTTGAACTGGCTGTTGGCGAACCCTTTGGGCGTGAACAGTTAGTACTTTACGCGAGCACTAATCCGCTCGGTGGTATCGAAATGGCCGCCGCTGGGGAAGATGTGTATCTGGTCACAGAAGCGCCACAACAAATTGCGACGAAAACTCGTGGGATTAGTATCGCAAAACCTGGGACAGCGATGAAAAGACCGGTTATTGAGTTTGCAGAGACAACCGTTCAGGTCACCACTTCTGCTGGCGAATCGATCTAGTCTTCAGCCTCGAACCTATGGCAAAAATAGCTAAGATCAACGCCGGAGACACTCACCTTCTTGTTGACGAAATCTGATACAACACTATCGCTAGCGCGCTCAAATGCGCTGGCGGTGATCAGCGTTTCGTTACCATTGGCTGTATCTTCGCCAAGCTTTGAGGCGAAGTTCATTTCTTCTGAGAAGTAGCCTTCCAGCGTTTCAGAATAAAGCATCTTACCGTAGCCAATACCAATACAGACCTTGAAACGTTCTGAATCTGTTAGCATGATTTCTGCTTCATGAAGGCAAGCATGGATTGCCTTTGCGCATAATATCGCCTCATCTGCCTCTTCAAACACAGCAAAGACATTATCAGCCTCATAGTGGACAGATATGCACTGATGTTCTTTAAAGACGGGCTCTGTCACCTGCCTCATCTGCATCAAACGGGTTAAGAAATGGAGAATCCCATGGCTCTCAGAAACTCTGGAAAAACCTGATGAGTCTAGAATCAATACCGCTACCGTTCGTCCATAGCGCTGCCACAGTTCGTCCTCT
>CBDUKY010000193.1:0-6423 GCA_965367925.1 uncultured Pseudomonadales bacterium
CCAAGGGACCAGAAAATTTCCTCAAGCGCTTCAGCCTTATCGTCGCTGGTTGTTACTGCGATGGTCTTCCACTTCATTTAAAGATTCCACTTAATGTTGCTGCAAAGATGAGGGAACGCTTAACTAACTGATCAATCGAGGCGCCAGGCTGTACTAATGTTCACTGATGAAAAATCATTGCTAGACACTATGCGCCGTAAAAGTGGCAAATTTGTTTCAATACCCTCTATCTCCATCTCTTCGAGCGCCCAGCGTAATCGCGATAGACACTGGTCTCGTGTCGGTGCAAAAACAACTAGCTTACAGAGCAATGAATCATATTGGTAAGGCACCACATAACCCGTACAAATGTGTGTATCCAATCTCACGCCAGGGCCACCCGGCAGAATTACTTTAGAAATCCGGCCTGGGCTAGGCACACCAGCATCATTTTCCGCATTGATTCTGCATTCAATCGCTGCTCCATTGAAGGTCACATCCCGCTGATTGAGTGTAAATCCTGCATTCAAAGTCTGATCTAGTTGCCAGGTCACAAGGTCTATTCCAGTGATCAGTTCAGACACCGGATGCTCAACTTGTAATCTCGTATTCACCTCAAGAAAGTAAAATTCGCCATCTGCGTACAGAAATTCCAGCGTACCGGCATTTCTATAGTTCAACCTGGCCATGGCAGAGGTACAACTGGTCGCTAACCTGGTGAGTAGCTGCGGGTCTATTGCCGGTGCAGGGGCTTCTTCAACTAGCTTTTGATAGCGGCGTTGGACCGAACAATCTCTTGACCCTAGATGTACTACCTGACCTTTGCCATCGCCAAAGATTTGCACCTCAACATGCCTGGCAGCTGAGAAATATCGTTCTACATAAACTTCAGAGCGACCAAAGCTAGTTTTCGCTTCAGATTCTGCTGTGGCTAAAGCATCCAGCAGTTCAGCCGGTGCATCCACCTTGCGAATACCTTTTCCACCACCGCCGAATGCAGCTTTAATCACCAACGGAAACCCAATGTCGTGACATCTCGCTATCAAGTCTGCCTCCTCGCGAAGAGAGCCTGAACTACCAGGTACAGGTTGGAGACCGGCTGCGGAAAGTACTCGCCTTGCTTCGAGCTTATTACCGAGCTGATGAATTTGATCCGCGGTTGGGCCGACGAATTTAATTCCTACCTCCTCAACCTTTCTCGCGAAATCGGCATTCTCCGATAACCAACCATATCCAGGGTGTATGGCGACACAATCGCTGGTCCTGGCAGCCATAATAATATCGTTCATCGACAGATAGCTGGACACACAAACAGTCTGATCCGCTAACTTCAGGTAGGGTAAGCCAATGTCAATTGGGGTATAAATTGCCACGGCTTCAAAGCCGAGCGCTTTACATGCACGCAGAATACGAAGCGCAATTTCGCCACGATTGGCTATAAGGATTCTTGGCAACATGGCCTAGGATACCGCTGGGTAACAATTCAAAAGCAGCAAACTAGCTGATAATAAATAAGGGCTGATCAAATTCCACAGGTGTCTCATTATCCACCAGTATCGCAGCCACAGTGCCTGCGGCTTCTGCCTTGATTTGATTCATCATTTTCATGGACTCGATAATACAAAGTGTGTCACCGGCAGCAATCTGCTGACCTACTTCAACAAATGGTTCGGCTTCCGGTGCTGGAGCACGATAAAAGGTGCCAACCATCGGTGCCGTCACCGGCTGACCTTCTGGTACATCTTGCGGGGTTACCCTTGTTCTAAATACAGGCGATTCAACCTGAGGTGCTGCCGCTGGCACAGCTGATGCCGGCATGGTTTGTTGTTGTCTACGGGAAATACGAACAGCATCTTCACCTTCTTTGATTTCGATTTCCGAAATATCGGATTCTTCCATCATTTCGATTAACTTCTTAACCTTACGTATATCCATCGAGCCCTCCTAGCCTTTCGACTTCAGTTGTTCAATCGCGGCTTCCACTGCAAGTTCATACCCCTTAGCGCCAAGCCCGAAGATACAACCTGCCGCAATATCTGAAAGGTAGGACTTGTGGCGAAATTCCTCCCGGCTAAAGATGTTGGACAGATGCACTTCGATAAAGGGGATAGAGATACCGAGAAAAGCATCTCTTAAGGCAATACTGGTATGGGTCAATGCTGCTGGATTGATGATAATAAAACCTGTGCCATCACCAGCTGCCTGATGCAGCCTATCAACCAATGCCTGCTCGCCATTGGACTGAAAGCTATCGAAATCGAAGCCATTAGCTTGCACCAGTCCAGCAAGGCTAGCATTTATATCATCAAGGGTCTGGGCCCCATAAATCTCTGGCTCGCGACTACCCAGTAGATTTAAATTTGGTCCATTAAGGACAAGAATCTTGCTCATTAGAAAAATTCCGTGAAATTTCTAGCATTTTAAGACATTTAGCGCTTTTTACTACATTTTTTAAGATTTTTACCGAATTTCCTACTATGCAAGTTAATCAAAAAAATCTTTTAATCTGATAACTTGCGGCTATCTTCGGGAAATGTGCAGAAACCTACGCCAAACTATGAGTGCACCTACAATTTTCCATGGGAAAGGACTGAGGCCCGGTATTTAGTCGTAGATTTCTAGAATTTAGAGCTCAATTTGCCTCTTTTCGGGTGGGTAACAAATGCCCGCGTCTGCACAACCCTGATATTCAACCATCAGGTCAGTGATTGTTCCCTTTGGATCAGGCAGGCTGACATCAAGCTGCTCATAGTACACCTCAACGGCGCCATAGAATTCATCCGTCTTTTCTTGTCCGGCAGGCATCTGTGCTTGCAGGTTATCTTTACCGCTAGAAAACTTAAGTCTATGCCGATAAAGATAGTATCCAGGCTCAATTTGCCAGAATAGGTCTATTTTTCCATCGCGTTTCACCGCAGAGAGTTTGAACGCCTCATCAACAGGCAGGATTTGCTGATTAGACTGCAATAAGCCCTTGCTTCCTGACAGGGAGAATTGTTCCGCCTGGGTATAGAAACAAACAAACGTCAGAAATGTCAGTATAAGCGTGCGTTGTAAAAATGAGCTCAATGGGATTCTACTTAAGGGTTTTGTTGGCCTATTATGACCGCAAAAAAAACAAACTGGTTCCTTAAATTCACTATGATTCAACTATGAGACTGTTATCAATACTTTGTCTGGGCTTTATGCTGACGGCTTGCGAGCTTTTAATGCCGACAAAACCTGATGCGCCGGATGAATATACTCCGGTAAAACCCCAACCTGAAGTAAGCGATTACCAACAAGAGAGGCTACAGGAACTGCTCTATGAAGCTCGATTCGCTATTAATGAAGACAGGCTCACAACGCCAGATGACGATAACGCCTACCTGAAATACTCCCAGGTATTGTCTATTGACCCGACTCACCCCGAGGCAAACGCTGGCATCTCACTGATTGTTGAACGCTATCTCGAATGGGCGCTTCGCGCGGCAGAGCGTGGACAATATCGTCGCGCCTTCGACTATCTGGCGAAAGCACGCTCGGTCGATGAGCTTCACCCCAATATTGCAGCAGTACAGAAGCGCATCAATGACGCGCAAAATCAAAAGCAACATGTCTATAAACTAGATCGCGAGGCCCTGAAAGCTCGAAGCGACCAGATAATTGCAAGACTGCATGAAATCGGCCGTCTGGCAGCAATCCATGATGCCAGGGTACTTATCACCGCACCCAGTGATCCTGATGGGCGCTGGATATACCAGCAATTAAATGACGCGGACCTGAAACGAATTCGTGCTACCTTTGAACTCGGTCGACCAGGCGTGCGCCTGAACTACTAATTTTTTTCACCACAATAGTGTGAAGCACCAGCAAAAGAATTATCTTGCTATGACAACAACACAGACCAACCTGTGTTTTTTGGTTAACATAGTGCTTTCGTTGTTGAATCCAAATGGGAATCCACCGTGCAATTTATTGACAACATCAAGGCAAAGTTTTCTGATCAAGCTGAAACCAGTTCCCTTGGTACTGGTGCGAAAATTGGCACAAGTCTTCTCCTCGTACTGCTAATTGTCATCAGCATCATTGGTTATATCTGGGATACTGAACCCGGACTGTTTGATGTAGTTAGCGTCACCGAGTCAAAGACCCGCGAGTTGGGTGTACGTCACGTGACAGGTTCTGCAACTGTTGCCACAACTATTCAGCTTGCGGACGTATTATTAGATAAACCCGGTGGCTTCCTATCTAATGACATAGCCCCTCCTGGCATCTGGATGGACAATATTCCCAACTGGGAATTTGGCGTATTGGTTCAAGTACGCGACATGGCCAGAACCTTGCGGAATAACCTGAGTCGATCTCAATCCCAGTCCACCGAGGATGCTGGCCTTGTCACCGCAGAAAATCAATTCTACTTTGACAACAACAGCTGGATGCTGCCAGAGACAGAAGCCGAATACAGCAAAGGTGTGACTGCACTCGAAGGTTACCTCACTCGTCTCGGTGACAATGACGAACAATCCGCACAGTTTTATGCCCGGGCAGATAATCTTCGAACCTGGCTATCAGAGGTCGAAACCAGACTCGGCAGTCTTTCCCAGCGGTTGAGCGCCAGTGTCGGCAAACGTCAACTTGATGTTTCACTAGCTGGAGATGCTGCAGCGGTGCAAAGCACCAATACACAACCGGATACAGAGGTGAAAACCGCCTGGACGGAGCTGGACGACGTCTTCTATGAAGCGCGCGGCACCACCTGGGCACTTCTGCACCTGCTTAAGGCAATTGAAGTAGATTTTCATGATGTGCTGCAAAAGAAGAATGCTCTGGTCAGCTTGCAACAAATCATTCGTGAATTAGAGCCAACCCAGGATACTTTATGGAGCCCCGTGATACTAAATGGCGATGGTTTAGGTATCGTGGCCAATCACTCACTTGTCATGGGATCGCACATATCCAGAGCGAATGCAGCCATCATTGATTTAAGGCGACTTTTGCAGGAAGGATAGGCTAAAAATGCGCAATTTCTGTGCAAATAACGGTTCACCCGTGGCGCGCTCTTTTGTAGTATTAGAACCTAATTGCTAGACCAGAGAGTTTGGTAATACAAAACTAAAATAAATTCTTCCAACCGGTACCAATTATGACTGATATGACAATGCTGCCACCAATCTTTGGTGTGCTAGGTCTTGTTTGTGCTTTTGTTATCTATGTCCTGATGACGAGATATGCGCAAGGCGACGAAAAGATACGAAAAATAGCAGATGCCATCCATGAGGGTGCGATGGTGTTCATGCATCGTGAATACACCATGCTAGCAATGTTTGCTGGCCCATTGTTTCTGATCATCCTGATCTCACCTCTTGGCTGGAATACCGCGCTTTCATTCGCCATTGGTGCGATAACCTCCGCACTTGCTGGTTATCTAGGGATGTTTTCCGCGACTAAAGCCAATGTAAGAACCACTGCTGCCGCACAAAACTCCGGTGCAGCTGGTGCGCTTACAGTCGCCTTCTACGGCGGATCAATTATGGGCCTGTGTGTTGCATCACTCGGCTTGATTGGTCTTGGTAGCCTGTACTGGTATTTTGGCGGCGACCCACACACAGCGCATGCAATTCACGGTTTCGGTATGGGCGCATCGAGTGTCGCACTATTTTCCCGGGTTGGCGGTGGTATTTTTACCAAGAGTGCCGACGTTGGTGCTGACCTTGTCGGTAAAGTTGAAGCCGGCATTCCAGAAGACGACCCCCGAAACCCCGGCGTAATCGCTGATAATGTCGGTGACAACGTGGGTGATGTCGCAGGTATGGGATCTGACATATTCGAATCCTATTGCGGTTCGATGATTGCCACCATCGCTATTGCCTCAACCCTCGCCATGGACATCACATTTGGGGTGAACGAACTGTCATCTGAAAATGGCCGTGCAGCACTTATGTTCTTACCCCTGGGTTTGTCATCTGTTGGACTGATCTGTTCCATCATCGGCATTATGATTGTTCGCGCCATGTCAAACAGTGCACCTGAAACTGCCCTGCGGATGGGACACCAGGTCTCTGCTGTGGTTCTGATTATCGCGGCTTATTTCTTAACAGATGCTGCTGGCATTAGTATCAATGTCTGGTGGTCAATAGTTGCAGGTACCGTTGGTGGCGTTTTAATTGGTCTTGTTACCGAGTACTACACAGCAAAAGGTCCTGTTGTTCGAATTGCAGAGGCAGGTAAAACCGGTACCGCAACGGTGATGATTACCGGCCTGGCTGTTGGTATGCAGTCAGTCGTTGTGCCTATCCTGGGTATCGCGGCTATTATTTATGTTTCCACTGAATTATCTGGACTCTACGGCGTGGGTATTGCTGCCGTTGGTATGCTTGCAACCGTGGGTATGACCATGGCGTTAGATGCCTACGGACCAGTTGCTGACAATGCTGGTGGTATTGCTGAAATGGGCGGCCTTGG
>CBDUKY010000194.1:0-6421 GCA_965367925.1 uncultured Pseudomonadales bacterium
CGCAGATGGTAGGAAAGGCCCCATCACCATCCATGTAGAACTTGATTTCGCCCTCTCCCCACCATCCTGAGTTATTCACCCCCCAGGCCATGTAGGTGCCTACATAATGACCCTGACCGTTAACCCCATCTAAAATCGTGTGGACTTCCTTATAGGGCACCGGATTGGTCCGTCGAAACTGGGCATGGAAATAGGCGCAATCTTCATCGACTTCCGTCAGTGTGTAATTAATCTGATAGTAAACGACGATGTCCTCATCACTGAGGTTTTCAAGGCAAATGCGGGCCCGCTGCCGAAAAGGCATTTCCCAGTAGCAACTAAAGGCTCTGGCTGGATTAACGCAAACCGCAAGAGATGAAACCTGGGAGAAGGTTTCCCAGCCGGTTGCAAAAAAATCACCAACCGGGGTTTCAACGGACGGAATGTCTTGATCGTCCCAGTACATGCGCAAAATGGTATGTCGCAACTTGCCATTCATCAGCGTCATCCAGATCTGTTGGATAGCGCCCTGTCCTTCTATGTGAGCAAGATCAAATGACTCACCGGCCGGAATAACAATAAATGGCGATACCTTCCAACCTTGTCCAAGACCTCTGGCGCGATGGGCAGCAGGACCGTCTGTGGACATACCACCCTGCCCTCGTTCTCCGGTAAAATTCTCCGGGCTGATTGATCGTGTCTCAGCGCTTGATAACCTGGAGAGGTTACCTGGGTTCATTCCTAATCCATTGAATGCCATAACATCCTTCTCTTGTCGTAGTCATAGAGGCAACCTTGTTAAGCTACCATAGGTTTAAGCAAAAGGACTATGCTGAGATTTGAACGTCAGTAAGCAATTAATGTTCAAAAATATCTGGAGTCAAAGTTATAGTGCGTCACCCCAGGACAAGAGGATTCAAAGAGCGAGTTAAACGAATCTATCGCGACTCCAGTTGGTTAATGCTTGGTTACGCAAATTATGATCACCTGCCACTGGGCGTTTCTTACCAGGGCGATTTCAATCCATCGGATGTCGCCTTCTTCGTTGATAAAACCTATACCGACAGCCAGGGCCAGCGACAAACAGATCAGCAAATTTTCGAGCAGATGTTTGCCCTAATCCGGTCAGCAAGACAGCTAATTATCCTCGACCAGTTTCTCTTTAATGACTTCATCGGCCTTGAAGCTGAAATCACCCGAAAACTCACAGACGAGCTTACCCATTGCCTGATTGCGCAAAAGAGAGCTTACCCGGACCTGCAAATTTATTTTATTACCGATCCGATCAATAGCTTCTATGGCGGCACCGCGAACCCCTACCTGAAACGCCTCACCCGCTCCGGAATTACTGTGGTAACCACAGACCTTGATCAATTGAGAGATAGCAATCCAACCTATTCGTTTTTCTGGCGCCTTTTAGTGCGACCTTTTGGCAATCGGCCCGGTGGTATTTTTCCAGGCTTACTATCTAAACGCCCTGTTACCTTAAGGAGCTATTTGACCCTGCTTAATCTCAAAGCTAATCACAGAAAAACCTTGTTAGTAGACGACGGTAAAGATGATTGGATTGGCCTGATCTCAACCGGGAACCCGCACAATGCAAGTAGTGCACACAGTAATGTCGCCATCACATTTAAAGGGCAACCGGTACATGACCTCTATATTACTGAGCGAGCAGTACTAGAAATGGCGGGTATTCAGGTGCCAGAAATTGACATCAAACCGCAACCATGTACAGGAAAGACACAAGTCTCTGTGATATCTGAGGGCAAGATAAAACGGGCAGTAGTCGAAGCTATCGACAAGACCAGGATCGGCGATAGCATTTATATCGTCATGTTCTACCTCTCAGACCGGGACGTGATTAACGCGCTAAAAGCAGCAAGAAAACGAGACGTGGAAATTTTCATTATCTTTGACCTGAATGTGAATGCTTTTGGAAAACCAAAAATTGGCATACCAAACCGGCCAGTTGCCAGTGACCTGACTGCAGCCGGGGTCAATATTCGCTGGGCTAACACCCATGGTGAGCAATGTCACAGCAAGTTGATGCTTATAAACTATGCCGATGCTGATGCCTGCCTCATACTTGGTTCTGCAAATTTCACCAGACGAAACCTGGACGACTTCAATCTCGAGACAGACGTGGTTGTTCGAAGCCCCTGGGATTCATCGATCATCTCAGAAGTTGAACACTGGTTTAATGCAATGTGGCGAAATGAAGACGGCAAGACCTTCACCGTGAACTATGAAACCTATGAGAACACAGGCTGGTTTCGATTTGCCCTTTACTGGTTTATGGAAAAGACCGGCATATCCACGTTTTAGACCATGCACCAACTACCTGAATCAGATGGTTGATACATATCAAGAATTCCCCGCGTCATTAATGCTAGGCTTTTACCTCTCTACCCAACTCAGGAAATCGTCATATGTTCAGCCGAATCATTTTGATACTTATGTTGGTCCCATTTATTGCTGCCTGTGAAGGTGAAAGCAAAGGCTTCAACCTACCCAAAGGCAGCGCGGAACAAGGTAAAGCGAATTTTGTTTTGCTTCAATGTAATGATTGCCACAGCATTGAAGGGGTTATTACCGCAAATGAGAGTGAAGAACACAGGGTAAATGTCTGGCTTGGGGGCAAGACCACGAAGGTAAAAACCTATGGTGACCTGGTGACATCGATTATCAATCCGTCACATAAGATTTCCAGGGCAATCGATAAGGAATGTGAGGCTGATCCTGAGTGTACTGAGGTAATGCGCAACTACAATGAAGTGATGACCGTACAGGAATTAATCGACATCGTCGCTTTCCTTCAGTCCAAGTATGAGATCTGGGTACCTCAATCCTATAAATACGGTTACTAACGACAGAACCCATTTGCCAGGTAACAAATGGGTTCTGTTGGTATCCCTAGCTTTTAGTGGTCTTCAGATCTTCGATAGTAATATCGATGTAACCAGGTAAGCTCTCCGCTGACCTATATTCAAATTTCTGGCCACCGATACTGGCTTCATACATCAAGCCACCCTTGGCAATCGTAAACACAGCCATACCCTTGTAGTAGGAAGAGACAGACTGAGCATCATCGCCAGCATTTAGCGTTATCGAACTGCCTTTTGTCGAGGTTTCTGCGCTAGCACCGAGATTAATGGCAACAGCAGTTGCCTGGGCACCAAACTCAAAATTCCCAGCGGTGAATGCTTCAAAGGCGTGTTCATCCTTGAAAAAGATAATCTGGCTATAAGCCTGGCCGCCCATTTGAAACCCAATGGTAAGCTGGCTCATGGTGACATCACCGACAAAGGCGTCATCAATAAATGCCTTACCCTTTCCATAGGCTGCACCTACACCAAGACCACCCTTTCCAATGCTTGGAAATACCACATAGGCGTATGCATCATCGAAAATCTCGCTGGTTTGATTGGCGTTTCTGAACACCTTCACAGCATCCTGGTACTTATCGGCAAATGCCAGACCAGGGGCAAGGGCAAACATCAACATCGCCAGTAGCGTAAACCTGTAGGGTTTGCTTATGGAACTCGTGCGCTTAAACATGGAAACGTGAAATCCTTTCTTAGAGTTAGGGCAATTCTACTAGAGCCTGCCGATTTGTAACGTGTACTAATTAACATTATTCATCTATTTGCGTTAAAACAGATGCCTGGCAGGAGGAAATCAGGTCTAGCACCCCGCCAGGAGGTCACTGAATTTGCTGGAGACTGGGCATTTCGCTTAGCCATTGAGCAAAGTATAGTCTGTGGTAGACACAAAAACGTACAAAGAAGTTCCTATGGTTCGAAAATTCATTCAATTTGCGCTTCTCTTTTCACTCCTAACACAGGTCACAATTGCAAAGGCAGACAAGCCAGAGCCCCAGTTGTACGAGGTCAAGGGCCTCGAGGGTGATGCTGAAATCCTCGTCGATAAGTGGGGTGTCCCACATATTTATGCATCTCATCACTATGATGCCTTCTTTGTGCAGGGGTTTAATGCTGCCCGGGATCGACTCTGGCAGATTGATCTCTGGCGACGACGTGGACTCGGTGAACTGGCGTCAGTCCTGGGTAAGAACTTTGTTGAACAGGACAAGGCCGCACGGCTATTTCTTTATCGTAAATCCATGTTTCGGGAATGGTTAGCCTACGGTTCAGATGCGAAGCGAATCGCCACGGCCTTCACGGCTGGCATCAATGCCTATATTGATCTGATCGAACAGGGGCAGGTAGAAGTGCCCATGGAATTCGACATCCTGGATTACAAGCCATCACGTTGGTCAGCAGAGGATGTTGTCAGAATACGAAGCAATGGCCTCTGGCGAAATGTGATCAGCGAGGCACATAGGTCTGAAGTGGTCTGTAAATTTGGCCTTGAGGCAGATGCGCTACGAAAAAAACTCGAGCCTGACTGGGAAACAACTATCCCAGAGGGACTTGATCCTTGTGATGTGTCATTGGATGTCATCAAGCTCTATGCCCTGGCCCAATCGCCAGTAGATTTCTCCCGTGCAGTTCAATTTACAGCGAGTCGATCTGATAACTACGAAAAAACCATCGCATTGCTCACAGATAATATTATTGATGCCGGCAGCAATAACTGGGCGGTGGCCCCGGATCGTACATCGACCGGCAGACCAATACTTGCCAACGACCCTCATAGGGGGCATGCAGTACCTTCACTTCGCTACATTGCGCACCTGGTGGCACCAGGTCTTAATGTGATTGGTGCGGGTGAGCCTGCATTGCCTGGTATCTCTATTGGCCACAATGAAAAGATCGCCTTTGGCTTGACGATATTCTCAATCGATCAGGAAGATCTGGTTGTCTATCAAACCCGCGGTAATACCTATCGCTATAAGGATAAATGGCAAGACATGGACATCATCAAAGAAACCATTTCCGTGCGTGGTGATGATGATGTGGACGTCGAGCTAAAATTTACCCGGGACGGGCCAATCATTTTCAATAAGCCTAAAGACAAACTTGCCTTTGCAGTCAGAGCTGCCTGGTTACAACCAGGTATGGCGCCCTATTTCGGCTCTGTTGAATATATGCGGGCTGAAAACTGGGATCAGTTTCTTGGTGCATTAAATCGCTGGGGCGCACCTTCTGAAAATCAGGTCTATGCAGATGTTGAAGGTAATATCGGTTACAAGCCTGCTGGCTTAACGCCCATTCGACACAACTACGATGGTCTGATGCCAATCCCTGGTGACGGCCGGTATGAATGGCACGGCTTTTATGACATGGATGAACTGCCTGTACAGCACAATCCGGAAACAGGTTATGTCGCAACCGCAAATGCCATGAGCCTACCGGCGGGCTATCCATATAAAGAAAAACTAATTGGTTTCGAATGGGCGAATCCCTGGCGGATTCAGCGAATTCGTGAGGTGTTAGGCAGCCCTGCACCTCACACAATGCAAACCTCGATCGATCTACAAAGAGACTATGTTTCTATTCCAGCGAGAAGAATTCTAAGGGCGCTTGATCTCAAGGCATTACCTGCACTTGCTACTGAATTGTTCGAGCCATGGGACTACCGACTCGACCGGGACTCGGCAGCTTCAGCTTTGTTTGAGGTCTGGTTTTCTGTTTACTTGTCACCAGTTTTATATAAGCAGGCGACTGACATTGCTGACCTCAAAACGATTGGCAATCTCGACAAGCTGGCCTTGATCGAATTCTATGAACAAATGGATCCAGAACAGCGCCAACGAATTGCTTCTGCCACATTGCGTTCCAGCATCATTGAAATGTCAGAAAGGCAAGGTAATCCAGAAGACTGGCGCTGGGGTAAGTTACACCAGATGAAATTCCAGCATCCCCTTTATCCAGTTGTTGATGCCGCAACAAAGGAAATCCTTGAGATGGAAGTCGTTGAACGAGGCGGTAGTGCAGATACGCCAAATGCCACGAGATATCGAAAGGATTTTACTGTGTCCAGCGGCGCTTCATGGCGAATGGTTGTTGATGTTGGTAACTGGGATGCCGCGGTAATGACAAACGCCCCTGGTCAGTCTGGCAACCCACAAAGCGAACACTATGATGACATGTTAAAACCCTGGGCTGATGAAGGTCATCTTCCCCTCCTCTACAGTCGTGAGAAGGTTCTCGAGCACACAAAACAGGTGATTAAGCTACGGGCGAAACCATAAGGCATGCTAACCAGGGTTTTTAAGGACGATATACCACTACTCGATGTCAGGGCGCCGGTCGAATTTCAGCGCGGCGCATTCCCACAGGCGGTGAATATGCCTATCTTGTCCGATAAGGAACGAGAACAGGTTGGCATTTGTTACAAGGAACAAGGTCCTGAGGCCGCCACGGTGCTTGGCCATGAACTCGTCGCTGACAGCAAAGCTGAGCGAATAGCAGCCTGGAAGGGCTTTATCGCCCGCCATCCTGACGCAATGCTGTATTGCTTTCGTGGTGGCCAA
>CBDUKY010000195.1:0-6384 GCA_965367925.1 uncultured Pseudomonadales bacterium
ATACCCTTGAAACACTGCTACCCAGGTTACGGCAAGCCCAAATGCAAAGGATTTTATAATGCCCTTGAGCACATGACTCTGAAAATCCACGCCCTGTTGCATGGCCGACCAAAAGGCACCTTCATAGACACCTAGCCAATCAACACCAACAAGTGACGCGCCCCAGATACCGACCACGCTAAACATAAGCGCCAGGATCGGCATCGAAATAAAACCTGCCCACAACCTGGGCGCTATGATTCGCTGCAAGGGATCGACACCAATCATTTCCATACTGGTGAGCTGTTCGGTCGCCTTCATCAGGCCAATTTCAGCGGTCACTGCAGACCCGGCTCGACCGGCAAATAGCAATCCGGAGACCACCGGGCCAATTTCCATCACAAGCACCAGTGCTACACCTAGCCCAAGAGAGCTCTCAGCACCGTATTTCACCAGCTGATTGTACCCTTGTAGCGCCAATACAGCACCAATACTGAAGCCAGAGAGGACAATAATAACCACTGATAAGACGCCAAACTGGTATATCTGACGAATTAATAAAGGCGTATTGGAGAGCCTTGGCCGGCGCCAGATCGCCTGCCACCAGATAGTGCCAGCGCGACCGAAAACCGCCAATAGATCCACAACAAACTGGCCAAGGTTTCTTAGCCTGGAAATCATAATCGTCGTCCAAAAAAGCCCAATGTAATCACTCGATAACTCAACGGGACCACCAACCTTTTGCTGGTTCCGGGTGCAACAACTCCTCTTCATAATCCCGTGCTGGATAGTGAAAAGGTACCGGGCCATCGGGTAGACCATTTATAAACTGCTGCACCCTGGGTGACTGGTCATTAAACAGATCCCCTGGTGCCCCTTCACCAATGATCTTCCCATCCGAGATAACAAAGATTAAATCGGCAATGCTGGCGGTTTCCTTAATATCATGGGAAACAATAATGCTTGTGGTCCCATAGACCTTGTTCAGGGTCCTGATAAGGTCAACGATGACCCCCATCGCAATTGGGTCCAGGCCGGTGAAGGGCTCATCGTACATCATCATCCCAGGGTCCAGCGCAATTGATCTGGCAAGCGCAACCCGCCGATTCATACCGCCGGAGAGTTCTGCAGGGTGTAATTGACTGGCCCCACGAAGGCCAACCGCTTCCAATTTGATGAGGACCAGATCACGAATCATATCTTCCGGTAATTTCGTGTGAATACGCAATGGAAAGGCGACATTTTCGAAAACCGAAAGATCCGTAAATAGCGCACCACTTTGAAATAACATACCCATATTACGACGTAGCTTAAATAGTGATGACCGGTCCAGGTCCGCAACTGATTGCCCTTCTACCCAGACTTTTCCTGTCGCCGGCTTTAGTTGGCCCCCAATCAGTCGCAATAACGTCGTCTTACCGGTACCACTTGGTCCCATAAATGCGACAATTTTTCCCCGCGGAATCACAAGGTTAACACCATCGAAGATACGACGACTGCCTCTCGAAAAGGTCAGGTCTTCAATTTTTACATGGGCTTCATTCATAGTTTCCAACGTACCATTCTCCGCTTAACTCCACCAGACACAGACGGTTGAAGATATCTACACACAGCTACCATTCATCCTTGCAAAAGATCTCGAATAAACCTTTAATAGGTCGCCTCGCAGAGTCAGAAAACAAAGAGGGTAATGTTACTTTACAGCGTCTTACTACTGGTAGGGTTCCTGATATTATTTAAGAGCGCTGACCAGTTTGTCATCGGTGCTGTAGCAACAGCAAAAAACCTCAACATATCCCCGATGATTGTTGGGTTAACGATTGTCGCACTGGGAACCTCCGCTCCAGAAATATTTGTTGCAGCCGCATCCTCATTGCGTGGTGAACCCACCCTCGCAGTTGGTAATGCTGTCGGCTCCAATATTGCCAACCTCGGCATGGTTATGGGTGTTACTGCACTGCTTGTACCTCTACCATTTAAACAGGATGTACTTAAACATGACCTGCCTATTTTGGGTTTTGTTACCCTTGCTGCCGGTTATGTCCTGATCGATTCAAAATTGACCCTTGTCGATGGGCTTATTTTGATCTTTGGCCTTGCTTTATTCCTTCTACGCATCGCAATGGACAACAAGCTCACAGACCCGGCACAAATTTTAGAAATCGCCGACATTGAAGAAATACCCGAATTGCCACTGGCAAAAGCGGCTTTGATTCTGGTCTTAAGCCTGCTATTTCTGCTCCTAAGTGCCGAACTGCTGGTCTATGCAGTCGTTGCAATCGCAGAGTCTATGGGGGTTAGCGAGCTTCTGATCGGCTTGACTGTTATCGCTGTAGGGACAAGTTTGCCAGAGCTAGTGGTTTCCGTCACCAGTGCATTAAAAGGACAAACTGACCTTGCGATCGGCAACATCATCGGTTCCAACATCTTTAACATCCTCGCCGTGCTATCGATTCCTGGCTTACTTGCCCCAACCGAACTTGCCGGTGAAGTATTCTGGCGTGATTATGCATTGATGTTTGGTATGACAGGTGCCGTTTTGTTCTTTGCCTATGGATTAGGGCAAAACTCTCGGGTTTCAAGGCTGCAAGGTGGATTACTGGTTATTGTATGGTTGGCCTATCTTGGCTATCTTTACCAATCTGCCCTTGGCAACTAGCGTCGCCACAACCATACTGTTAGCCCAACTTTTGACTACAAACCTATCATGCTGACGAGTCGAACATTCGTCTTAACTTGCCTCATACTGCTGCTTGCATCGGCGGTAAACGTGATGCTGGTTGAACCAGAGCCAGAATTGCCCGTTCACAGCAGCAAGAACGATCCTGATTTATACATGTTAAATGCCAGTATCACCCAATACACGGATGTCGGTGATCACCAACATCGAATCGAGGCCAATCGGTTCACCCACTTTCCGCTAACAGACACCACCACCTTAAAAACCCCAAACATGACCCTCTACCCGTCAGAGGAAAAAGCAAAACCCTGGGATATTGCCGCTAACCATGGTCGACTCTTGCCTAAATCCTTGTTTCGCGATGAGGTTGTCGAGCTCTGGGATGAGGTGCTTGCTGTGCAGCAAAATGATGCAGGTGAATTCGTCAATATTCGTACCGCCAGCCTGACGGTCTATCCAGAGACTGACTATGCTGAAACCGATCAGCCGGTCACGATTGATGACAATACGGGTAATACCACTGCAGCGGGTATGAAAGCCTACTTTGAAGATGGCTATTTTATCTTCTTCTCAAGAGGCGATGAGCGTGTCCACACGGTCTTACTACCAGAATTTAAGAAGCAGGCTGATTAGCGGCCTGATCTAAGATAAACTTCGACGCATATTTATGGGAATACTGTCTTTGAACCGTACAGCGCTTGTTACATTCGCCCTACTCCTCCTGCCATTGATGCCCTCGATGGTGCAGGCCTTAACGTCCGACCGTGAGCAACCTATCTCCATCGTCGCGGATTCTGCTTTTGTAGACGATGTTAAAGGCATCACAATCTACGAGGGCAATGCAGAAATTGTTCAAGGCACCTTGAAAATAACCGCAGATACTGTTCGCGTTATCATGAGCGACCGTGAAGTTGTCCAGATCATCGCCTCCATGACCGACGAGGCAACAACCCTTGCCCACTATGAACAGGTACCTGAAGACGATGAAGCGCTGATCTCCGCAGATGCAAAGCAGATCACCTATTTTATTCAGGAAGAACGCTTGCACCTGGTAGGTGACGCCCACTTACAGCAAACCCGAAATACCTTCGATGGCGAACTCCTTTACTACGATATGACAACTGGCGTGGTCGATCTCAAAGGCGGTAGCCAGAAGAAAGGCGGTCGGGTCAGCATTACTCTTGAGCCGAAGAAAAAGCAGCCTTGATGCATATACTTCGTGCAGAAAATCTCGCTAAGAGCTATCGCGGTCATCCTGTTGTAAAAGACGTTACTGTTTCCATTGAAAGCGGCCAGGTCGTTGGTTTACTCGGCCCCAATGGCGCTGGTAAAACCACCTGCTTCTATATGATCGTCGGTTCCATCCCCCGGGACGCAGGACAAATCTATTTTGACGATCTAGACATTACCCCAAAGCCAATGCATGAACGGGCAAAAACCGGCATTGGCTATCTTCCCCAGGAAGCGTCGGTATTTAGAAAACTAAGTGTCGCGGATAATATTCTAGCCATCCTTGAAACGCGCAAAGATTTGAATCACGCCGAAAGACAGGCACGGCTGCAAGCCTTGCTGGATGAATTCCATATTGGCCATATCCAAAACAACCTGGGGATGTCTTTATCCGGCGGAGAACGTCGCCGGGTTGAAATTGCCCGGGCACTCGCCACGGAGCCAGCCTTTATCTTGCTCGATGAACCTTTCGCTGGTGTCGACCCCATTTCAGTCAACGACATCAAACTCATTATCTCGCAACTCTCAGACAAGGGCATTGGTGTATTGATCACTGACCACAATGTCCGGGAAACGCTAGATATTTGCCAGAAGGCATACATCGTCAGCGACGGTCGAATTATTGCGGAAGGCGATACAGAAACCATCCTAAATGATGAGCTTGTCAAGCAAGTTTACCTCGGACACGACTTTAGAATGTAGCCACCATGTTAATTCTCGAAGAATTCAACCTTCTGACGACTTATTCTAGTTCTCTTACCACGCTTGCCTCTTGTATGATTAACCCATGGCAATGAAACCCGTACTTGCCCTTAAGCTAGGACAGCAGCTAAGGATGACCCCGCAATTGCAGCAAGCAATTAAATTGCTGCAATTGTCGACCTTTGATCTGCAACAGGAGATCCAGGAAGCGCTGGACTCTAACTTGATGTTAGAAGAAGCAACCCCAGACGACGCCGACAATAGCAATGAGGAAACTTCCCACGACACACCAGACGAGACCATCGAAGGTCAGCAGCTCACGGATGCAAAGACAACTAGTGATGATTTCAATGACGAGCCTATCTCTAACCCTGAAATCGACGGCGATGCTGTGCCAGACACTAGTGATCAATTGGCATCGGACAGCATTACTGAAGAGCTGCCAGTTGATAGTGTATGGGAAGACGTATGGGATGAAGCGCCGCCACCTTCTAGCTACTCTGGTACCGATGAAGATGGTGATAACTATCTTGAAAACCAAAACTCCTCATCAGTTTCACTCCAGACCCATCTAGCGGAACAGCTTAATCTACTCAGTCTTTCCGATACTGATCAGGTGATTGCCATGGCAATTCTTGATGGACTTGAAGATGACGGTGTTCTATCGATCAGCATCGAAGATATTTTGCTTAGCATCCCAACTGAAATCGGCGAGGAAATTGAAGCGGATGAAGTAGAGGCTGTCTTACACTTAATCCAGCACCTTGATCCGGTTGGTGTGGCTGCCAGAGACTTAAGTGAGTGTCTGACGATTCAGCTAAACCAACTACCAGCAGATACGCCCTGGCGTTCTGAAGCGCTGATGGTCGTTAAAGACCATTTAAGTTCACTGGCCAATAGGGACTATGCCTATTTGATTCGCAAGACACGGCTTAAAGAACCACAACTAAAGGAAGTTATTACCCTTATCCAGACCCTTAATCCGAGACCTGGATCAGACATTGGTGGTTCAAACACTGAATATGTTGACCCTGACGTCATTGTCAGCAAACAAAATGGTCGTTGGACCGTGGAGCTAAATCCAAAATCAGCGCCGCGAATCCGGGTAAATGCTGACTATGCGTCCATGGTAAAACGCGCTGACAATAGTTCAGACAATGCATACCTAAAAAACCATCTGCAAGAAGCCAGATGGTTTATCAAAAGTTTGCAGCAACGAAACGACACCCTGCTTAAGGTCTCAACAAAAATCGTCGAGTTCCAACGAGGATTTTTTGAATATGGGGAACAAGCAATGAAGCCTTTAGTTCTTCATGATATTGCCAAGGCTGTCGATCTACACGAGTCCACCATCTCCAGGGTCACCACGCAAAAGTATATGCATACCCCAATGGGTGTCTTTGAATTGAAATACTTCTTTTCAAGCCACGTTAGCACCCACGCGGGTGGCGAGGTATCTTCCACTGCTATCAGAGCACTGATTAAGCAGCTTGTTTCTGAGGAAAATCCACGCAAACCCTTGAGCGACAGCAAGATTGCAAATCTACTGGCGGAGCAAGACATTAAAGTCGCCAGAAGAACTATCGCCAAGTATCGTGAATCTCTGATGATTCCACCTTCAAACGAGCGCAAACAACTCGTTTAAACATCCAAATTATTGATTTATATCAACAATTTATCCCGAACCTTCTAGTACCTTAATGGTCGAATATATTATATCCAGAGTGTTATATTGGGTATAACGCCCCTGGCAATTCAGGGGATACACTTTCTTCAGTAGGAGTACTCTTATG
>CBDUKY010000196.1:0-6373 GCA_965367925.1 uncultured Pseudomonadales bacterium
CCTTCATCACTACCGATACTTAACCGGGTTTTTACCTCTAGTTCACCTGTTGGTCTGGTGCGTCGTAAGTGAATTGCACCAGCTTCAGCGGGGCTGCCAAGGAAGGTACCTTGCGGGCCTCGTGCAATTTCTATTTGTTCAAAATCAAAGAGCACAGGGTTTTGTGCTGAGTGGGTACCGACATAGACGCCATCAATCGTCAAAGCGACGGCTGGCTCAAAACCCTTCGATGCGTTGTTAGAATGTATACCCCGTAAGCCGATGGCAGCGCCTTGAGGTGTGCTGCTAATTGGATCAATCACGAGGCCAGGGACATAGCCTTGTAAATCCGACAGGGTGCGGCGAAATGTTGACTCAATGACTTCCTGGTCTATGACGGTAACGGACTCCGGGGTCCATTGCAGGGATTCTTCTTTAAGTCTCACGTCGGTTGTCTGGTCTGACAACTGATAAGGTTCTGCGGCGAGTGCTGGTGTCACCATGCAAGCCAGTACAATAAAAAGCGAAAACGAACGGTCCATCGTTGCCTCAAATAGCTATATGTCGTGGAAAAAAGGTGCCAGATATCCGGCTCATAATAAGCCGTGGAGCGGTTTAGATGCAATGCGGTGAGGGAAATGGATTAACCGGTTAAAAGCGCTGGCGGCAAGTTGCTCGCTCGCCACCAGCATCTACATCATGGCCTTTTGAATTAACGCCAGAACTTGGTTTTAGGTGCTGCATCACTCATGTCGAGTACTTCATCTACCCGGGCAAGGTAATCTTCAGCAGTAAAGTTTGAACCAAGATCTATACCGGTGTTGGCATAAACCATATCACTAGCAAATCGGCCTCTTGCTGCCTGGATGATGCGTCCATTTGGTGCATCTTCAGAAGCGAGGTGAAGAACCACAGGGCTCACCAGAGAAGGATGATTACCTTCATCAGGGTTATCAGGGTCAATTTCGCTACCAGGGACACTGGCTGTCATACGGGTTGCTGCGCCAGGGGATAGGCAGTTGGTATGGATGTTATGGGATGCACCTTCACGGGACAGGTTGTTCATCAAACCCACCATGCCCATTTTCGCCGCACCATAGTTTGATTGGCCAAAGGAGCCGAGGATGCCAGAAACCGATGAGGTAAAGATGACCCGACCGTAGTTCTTTTCATACATGATGGGCCAGGCATGCCAGGTGACATAGGCTGAACCGTTCAGGTGAACATTGAGTACCAGGTCCCATTCTTCGAGGGTCATTTTCTTAAAGGATTTGTCTCGTAGGATACCTGCGTTGTTTACAACAATATCCACGGTGCCAAATGCATCCACGGCTGTGGCAACAATGTTTTTTGCGCCGGCTTTATCTGACACAGAATCTTTATTAGCGACAGCTTCACCGCCCATGGCGCGGATTTCTTCAACAACGAGATCAGCAGCGTCGCTCTTGCCTGAACCGTCAACACTGGTGCCAAGGTCATTCACGACAATCTTTGCACCATGCTTTGCCAGTAGTAGTGCGTGTTCACGACCAAGGCCGCCACCGCCGCCGGTAATAATTGCTACTCTGCCTTCTACGCTCATTTTAATCTCCTGTTCGGCACGCCGTGGTTGGTTATATGAAATCTATATTCTGAAATGTAAGTGGCGTGTTGGGGCAGAAATAAATCATCTTTGCGCGTTGATGACAAGCCGCTGAGGCAATATTGATTGCTGTGATGGCCTAGAGATGGTCGAGGGGCAGGTTGGTACGGTAGATCACCCGATTCAAGGCAAAGCTAGTTTGCACCCCATCGACACCGGGCAAGGTAAGCAGCTTCTGTTTCAAAAACTGGTGATAGTGATCAAGGTCTGGTGCAACAACCCTGAGTAAATAGTCATGGCCGCCAGACAAGGCATAGCACTCCATCACCTCTGGATACTGACCAATACCCTTTTCGAATTCTTCAATTACCCCAACCTTGTCCCGCTTCAGGCTGAGTTCAACAAATGCGTTGACGGACAAGCCAATTTTCTTTTGATCCAACAAGCCAACATAGCCTTTGATTAATCCGCGCTTTTCCAGATTCTGTACCCTACGTGCGCAGGGGGTCTGGGTCAGGTTTACCCGCTCAGCCAGGTCGACGATGCTCATCCGGGCGTCCTGTTGGATCAGGTCGAGTAACTGGTGGTCGATTTTGTCCATGGTGGTATCCGGATTATTTAGATAATAAGACTAATAAAGTATCAGTTAATAGAGAATAACGCTAATTATCTCCCGTCGATGATAACTAGAATGCTGATTTTCACTATTCAACATTCTCTATACTTCTGACCAGATACAAACACCTTGTGAGTACAGCAAATGACTATAGAAAACCCAATGGGTACCGATGGTTTTGAATTTATCGAATATACATCGCCAGATCCTGCCTACTTGCGGATCTTGTTTGAACGTATGGGCTTCCCGGTGGTTGCACGCCATCGTAGTAAAGACGTGACCCTACACCGTCAAGGCGATATCAACTTTATTATTAATGCTGAGCCTAATAGTTTTGCCCAGGGCTTTGCGGCTAAACATGGTCCATCCATCTGTGCGATTGCGTTTCGGGTAAAAGATGCGGCACTCGCTATAAGCCGTGCAGTTGAACTCGGTGCAACAGCTGTACCGGCAGAAGTAGGTCCAATGGAATTAAATATTCCGGCAATCGAGGGAATTGGTGGTAGCCGTTTATACTTTGTCGATCGCTATTGTGATGAGGCAGGGCATAAGCATGGCAATAGCACCATCTATGATGTGGACTTTGAACCCGTTGCGGCAGTTCAGGGTGTACCTTCCACAGGACTAACCTATATCGATCATCTAACTCACAATGTTCATCGGGGCATGATGGATCACTGGGCTGGTTTCTATGAGCGATTATTCAACTTTAAGGAAATTCGCTTTTTTGATATTGAGGGTAAGGTAACCGGCCTGACAAGTCGGGCCATGGTCAGCCCTTGCGGCAAGATTCGTATTCCTATTAATGAATCGGCAGATGACCAATCTCAGATCGAAGAATATTTGCGTGCCTATCAAGGCGAGGGCATTCAGCATATCGCACTTGGTACCAATGACATTTACCAATCCGTTGATGGCATCCGGCAGAACGGGATCTTGTTTCAAGATTCACCGGATACTTACTTTGATGGCATTGATAAGCGAGTGCCCAATCACAACGAGGATGTCGAGGCATTAAGACAGCGGCAAATACTCATTGATGGTGATGAGGAGCAGGGCATCTTGCTGCAGATATTCACCCAGAATCTGATCGGGCCGATCTTCTTCGAGCTAATTCAGCGCAAGGGCAACCAGGGTTTTGGCGAAGGAAATTTCCAGGCGCTATTTGAATCGATTGAGCAGGATCAACTTAGACGCGGTGTGATCCAGACACCTGAAAGATATGCAGGTGCCTATCAAAGGCGATTAAACAAGCTTGATGCGAAGTCGCGTGGCGGCATAGTGCTCTGCTGGGCGACGAACATCTTCGATCTTTAGATTCTTCTCAAGATCAACAGCTTTACCCGTCACAAGTTGCAGCCATGTGGTGAGCTTTCGCTCGGCGCTACTAGTGAGGTGATTTTCGTCATCAATGTCAGTGACGAAAGGTTCGCTGTTATAAGAATCCAAGTAGACCGCTAGTTTTTGCATGATTGTTTCCCTGCCTGTTTGCCCGTGGTAGCTAATCGCCTATTGGCGAGGAATGCATTTAAAGGCATTACTAGCAAAAAAAACGTGAACTAGCGCACAAATGGAGAAAAAGTGGAGGAATCCTGAGGAAAAAATTAACCCAGGATCCTCCGGTTTTGCAAAAGTTGGTTATTTATAAGGAAAAATCGCCGGTTAACAGCAATTCGACGAATTCCGAGCGCTGGTCATCGTCTAGCAGATCAGCAATTGCTACCAGTGCTTTTGCGGTTTCATCATTCAGCTTAACGGCTGAATCAATTCTACCCGCCAGGCGCTGGCGACATTCCTCCAGCGTCGGCGTACCCTCCGCCAATAGTCCCGCTACAGCTGCCACCGAACGTTTCTCATCCAATGCTGCCTGTTCACGTTCTGTTTTGAGTTGATTTAGCACAGTTGCCATTCGCCGAACCTGATTCTCATCGAGATCTAACCGGTGAGCCAGATAGCGTAGCGGGCGCCGAACACCAAAGTTCGCCCCACGACCATGCCAGCGGGATTCATAGGCCGCGTGTTTGTTGGAACGGGATGATTTACTGAAATCAGCACCTGCATAAGCATGATGCCATGGGAAACAAAAAGACTTGTGTCTCATAAGAGATCCTCCATTAAGGGGTATATCGCCAGGGTCTAGCCACCAGCGGTTATGTAATGCTCCGGCAATCGCACGGAACAACAACTACTTTACGCCAGATAGAGAAAAATGGAAGTGTTGATATTGCCCGGGCTACGGGTGCTTTCGCCTAGGCACCGCGTTTTAAGCGAATCAAACCTTCTTGCATCGCCGAGGCGACCAGCTTGCCATCTGCCGTGTAAAAGGCGCCTCGATTGAAACCCCGTGCACTTGCGGTGCTCGTGCTTTCCTTCATGTACACCAGCCACTCGGTGATATTAATCGGGTGATGAAACCACAAGGCATGATCCAGACTAGCGGTTTGAATGCCTGATCGGTCATGGGTTTCCTGATGGGGTAAAAATGAGGTGGAGACGAGACCCATATCTGATGCATAGGCAAGTAGTTGTTGGTGTAGGCGCTGCTCATTTGCCACAGCAGATTTGAATCGAATCCAAACGGGGTTTTCCGTCCGATTCTCTGCAGCATTTGATAATTGCGCAACAGAGCGAATCTCGAAAGGCCGCTCGCGCTTCGACCAGTCATTACTGACCCCTGCTCGCCGGGCAAGGATGACATCATCTTCGAGTAGCTCAGGCCCAGGTACCTCAACCATATCAATCTGGTGACTTAATCCTGTTTCTGGTACTTGAAATGAAGCATCCATACTAAATATCGCTTCACCATATTGGAGCGCAACAATTCGTCGCGTGGTAAAGCTGCGGCCATCACGAATGCGTTCGACTCGATAAATTACTGGTACATCTGGCGAACCAGGGCGCAGGAAATAGCCATGTAAGGAATGGCAGAGTCTCTCAGGCTCAACAGTATTGTTAGCCGCCGCGAGTGCCTGGGCGAGTACCTGACCGCCGAATAGTCGCATGCCTACTATGCCTTCATGGGTGCCGCGAAACAGATTCGCATCGACAGTTTCAAGGGTCAGAATGCGAAGGAGTTGTTCTGAAATACTCTCGGTCATGGTGCCTTTGGGGTTGCGCAAATTGCGATGGTGTCATTTTCGACTTTTACTGGATAGGTTTTAATTGGTTCATAGGCCGGTGGTGCTTGTACAGACCCATCCTCCAGCAGGAATTCTGCACCATGGTAAGGGCAGGTAATGCAGCCTTCACGAAGAAATCCGCCTTCTAGTGAAAACTCTGCATGGCTACAAAAATATGCCACCGCATAGTATTTGTCCTGATGTTGGCAAAGTAGGATCTCTTCACCATCAAGCTCTACATACATCTGGCTGCCTTCGCTAAGCTCACTGGTAGCGGCGACAACATAAAAGTTATCTGACATGGTTGATCCTTAATTCAGGTGACTAAAATTGGCGAACTGCATGAAACCCGTTTACTTCCAGGCAAATACTGGCTGGTCGAAGTGCGACACCCTGGTGTCATTGCCAAGTAAACAAACTTCCCTAAATTGATACAGCATCGCCGCGGTTGGTGCGTAAATCACATCATCTAGATAGTTCATGGAAAGTACCTGACGGTCACTTTCAGCAATACGTTCAAGATTGGGTGAGTCACTTCGACGTAATTCAGAAAATGAGAAGGGGTGAATTGATGCAACCTCACCTGGGTTTGGCGTCAAGTCATCTAGCTTCGCCGCTGAGTAAACGACTACCGGGGAAATCACGTAGCCAGAGCGGGTTTCATAGTCATCCAGCGTGCCAAGTATTTCATCATGCCTGCAGTGCAAGTTTACTTCTTCGGACAATTCCCGCAGTGCTGCTTGAAAATGATCTTCGCCAGCGTCAACACGACCGCCAGGCAGGGCCCACTGACCCGAATGGTCTTTTAGTCTCGGGGCGCGTTTAGTCACAATTAAACCAGCTTCATCGCCGCAATCGACAATGGTAAGTGCAACAGCAGCGTGGGTCAGGTCGGGATTGGAAATACGTCGTGGAGAGAAGTCAGACAGGGCTGATGAGAGTTGCTCTCGTAGCCCTGTCTGGAAATCGTAGGATGATGAATGTGCCATTAAACCCTAGGCGGTACGAAGGTCCGGTAACTTGTAGTTTTCTGCATCAAGCTGGGCACGGATGGTTTTCTTGTCGATCTTGCCGGTG
>CBDUKY010000197.1:0-6303 GCA_965367925.1 uncultured Pseudomonadales bacterium
CTACCACCTCCGGCGGGACTTTTAATACTGCTGAGTAGATCTTGAACTTCATCGAAGTCTACATAGTCCGCATCGTTTTTCTCGTAGTCAGCGTAGTCCTCTGCATAGTCAGGGGACAGGCCACGCATCGTACTGTAAACACTACTGATTGCCTCGCCCATATCTGGCGCTTCATGACGCTCTCTTCTTGCTGCTGCTCTGCGTGGACCGCCGCTTCTTCTTGACCTTGAAGAACGTCGACCGCGCAGTTCTTCGCGAAGGTCTTTTAGTTCACGCCGCAGATCAATCTCATCATCATCTAAATCATCTTCAGCTTCTTGACGAGCTTCCTCAGGCTTCTGCTTATCTTCATGCTTATCCAGCGCCTTTGGATCCTTATTGATGACTTTGGCGGCCGCCGGTGCTGATGGCGTGAAGTAATCTTCATCAAGATCAGGGAAAAGATTGCTTTCTTCTAGCATCTTCGTCACTGCCAGATACAACTTCCTGAACAGTGGAATCGCTTTCGCTTCAAAGCCGCTATAAACCTTCTGGCGAATTTCTTTCGAAAGATCCACCGTCCGAATAGCGCTATCAAAGGCATGACAAAATACTGAGGTACCCAGCGGGTTTGCTTCAACATGGGCCCAGGATTCCACGAGCATGCCTAATCGAGCACGAATTTCCTGTAAGTATTTTTCATACATTCGCTCGCTTCGAGAGATGATGTTCGCAACAGCGAGCCAGTCTTCAAATTCTTCAGTATTTACAAGAGAAAGCTTCACACGTTGCTGGGCTTGTTTTTCTTTTCGCTCGGCTTCTGCTGCCTTTCTTTCATCTAACAATTGATTCAGGTCGCGGGGTTTGTCGATCTGATCTAAAATTTCATTTGCAAATGCCTGACCAACAGACTTCTTCGCTTTTTCTAAATTCGACATGGCGGCAAAGTATTCACTTTGCACTGCATTACTCTTTGCGTCCCTGGCGAGCTTCAAAAGTTCTTCATCCATATAGGAGAAGAAGGCAGAGTTCATCTCGGGCAAAACCTTGGCAACTTCACGACGCACGCTAGCAATGACCTTCTTCGAATCAGCCGGCCTAATTGGTCCCTTCGGACCTGCGTTGGCCGTCGATTGCGGTGCATTGGCCTGAGTCGCCGCCGCCTTTGTTTGCGTCACTGTAGAGGCTGATTTCGATTGGATGCCGCCACGATTGGAAGCCATGGCATTTCGGATGCTACTACTACCAGATGCAGATGATGGCCTGGTGGGTTCACTCGGTTTCGTTGGATTGTTTAATGGTAGAGAATTGGAATAGTTAAGTAGTGCGGTCATCGCACTCTCATCCATACCACTGCTGAAATTAATACCCACACCAGATTCAAGGGCACGAACAATTTTACCCTCAAGGCGGAAGTGTTCGTCCTTACCTTTTGAGGGTACAGAGAAATGGATGCCTACCATTTCTCCAGTATTGATGCCGGGCATCGATCGACGGGAGCGACCAGCACCTTGTTCAACTAACAACATGCCGCCATCACAAAAATCTTGAATTGAACACAACCAGGAACGCCCCTCATTGGGGTGCACCAGTGCATTCAAATTGATCGCATACCTGGGACTACGACGCTTGTCCATTCACTCTCAATATTTTGGCGTTTTCGGTCTTAGATTATCTGGTCTGAGTCCGCGATGACAACTTTGTTACGACCAGTTCGTTTCGCATCATAAAGCGCCTTGTCGGCTCTATCCATGGTTTGTTCAATTTCTTCGCCAGGTTTATATTGGGTGATGCCTATTGAAGATGTAATTCGATAGTTAGGTTCGATGTTACTGACCTGCATATCGCGCATTTTTTCAGCAATCCTGTCGGTTGCTATCAGTGCTTCCTGCTGTGGCGTACCACCCAGCACAAGGACAAACTCTTCACCACCAACCCTTGCGACACAGTCGACTTCTCGCAGGATTAGCTGTGCAATTTCCGAGAATTTACGTAATACCTGGTCCCCTGTACCGTGACCGAACCGATCATTTACTCGCTTAAAAAAGTCGAGATCCACATAGCAGAGCGTAAAGTGATAAGGGCGGCGGTCTGCCATCGCCTTCTGCTGCTGCAAGAAATCCATCAAATGACGACGATTAAAGGCACCAGTTAGCTCGTCTTTTACCGCTAGCTCACGGATACGGGTGAGCGCGCTGGTAAGCTCCTCATTCTTGTTGATCAAGGTGTTTTCAATCATCAGCATCTCGAATCTATATAGGACCGGACCAAAGACTAAAACAAGTCCAAATGCGATCATCACAACAAGTTCGGTAATCCAGGATAATTCTACAAACTGGGACTTATAGCCCACCGAGAGGACATAGCCGAGCAGACTATAGATAGCAAAGATCGTCAGTTCTTTCTGACTGAGACGGTTTGCGCCAACAACGATCATGGCCAGACCTGACAGAACGACGACCGGCTTGAGATTGTTGACGAAGTAAGCGGTCATGATCACAACACTTACCGCCCAGATCATCTGGGCCAGGTTCATGTCTGGATCTTCCAGGCTCAGGTTCCATTCCATCAGGATGGCAACAGTAAACAAGAGGAATCCAGCTGCTGCAACGGACGCCAGACCAAGGAACTGGACAGGTGCAATATCCATGTAACCAATGGATAAGACAGTCCAACAGACCATGAGATGTACACAGATACCGGCTGCAAGCGTGGCTATCCGGTAAATTCTAGATCGTTGCTGCGAGACAGTATCCACTTTTGTGTGTCCGTAAAAATGCATTCTCGAGTCACAACTCTTCGTGGAAGGGACTCTTTATACCACTTACCCTGAGTGGCAGTTGTAAGGTCATGTATCAATTATGTAATACCTTTGTAACCTGCTAGCAAAGGCTTAATAGAATCAAACACTTACACAACCTCAAAGGCACTGGCGATGTGTGCTATGGGTGACATTTTTAAGGGTTCTGGTCATTCCGAAAATGCTCGTGCATCATGAATAAAAAATACTAGAAGTGCCTTATGATCGTACCGTTGTTTCCGCCACCGCAAAAACTCAAATTTAGTCAAAATATGCTCGATTTGAAGCCGCGGCAGTATATCAAAATAGTATCAAATCATTCAGATAACTTTCTTGATGCACTGCGAAGATTTGTCGCCGCCTGCCCGCAAACATTCGAGCTAACCTACGGCAATGTTTCTGACGATGAGATCGCGCTGTCCGTTCGGCTCTTATCGAGGGGCAAAGGACCCAAAGCAAACGAGGAAGGCTACGAGGTAACGACGTCTAATGCCGGTCTAGCGCTCGCTGCCGCGACCGAAGTTGGGCTATTTCGAGGCTTGATGAGCATTCAGCAACTGCTTGCTAGTTGTCCTACCAGACTCCCATTTACCACGATCACTGACAGCCCTGATCTGACCGAGCGTGGCGTCATGCTAGATGTTAGCCGCTGTAAGGTGCCCAGTATCGAAACCCTGAAAACCCTGATTGATAGCTTTGCGATGTTAAAATTCAATCAGTTACAGCTATATACAGAACACACCTTTGCGTTTTCAAACCATCCGCTGGTCTGGGCCAATGCCTCGCCCTACACAGCCGCAGAAACCCTTGAGATCAAGTCATACTGTAATGCCCGGTATATTGACCTGGTACCCAACTTAAATTGCTTCGGTCATTTTGAACGCTGGCTAAGACATCCTGAATACCAGCATCTGGCGGAATGTCCTGATGGCTTTAGCCATCCGTTTTCTGGCAAGCACATCGAATTTGGCAGCACCTTGAAACCCAACCGCCAGAGCTTAAAGCTACTTAATGAACTCCATGCTGAGTATCTGCCGCTATTTGACAGCCCCTACTTTAATATCGGTGGTGATGAGCCCTGGGAGCTCGGACAGGGCTGGAGCAAGGCCCAGTGTGAAGCCAGAGGGACAACCAACGTCTATGTAGATTTTATTAGTGATATCCAGAAGCTGACCGAAAAAAGGGGGCGGCAGATGATGTTCTGGAGCGATATTGTCTTAAGAGAGCCAGAATCTTTGAAGCGACTCTCTAAAGATCTGACCGCCTTGAACTGGGGATATGAGGGTAATCACCCATTCGCCAGGGAATGTCGGCAGGTCGCGGCAGAAAAGATCCCATTTTATGTCTGCCCTGGCACGTCGAGTTGGAATTCCCTCACCGGGCGCATTTCCAATATGGTTAGCAACATCGACAACGCCGCCAGAAATGGCATCAAACATGGCGCAAAAGGGCTTCTAGTCACAGACTGGGGAGATTATGGCCACCATCAGTATCTCCCTGTTAGCTATCCAGGATTCGCGCTAGCTGGCTGTCACAGCTGGAATCACAAAGCGAGCCGAAAAATTGACCTGATACAACTGGTCAACCAGATCTATTTCAGAGAACCTGCTTCTGCACCAAATGCAGCCACATTGCTTTGCGAACTCGGCAAGGTCCTTGATCTGGCACCGTCACCCCTACGAAACGCCAGTATTTTTAATCGACTGTTGTTCTGGGGTATGAAGGGTGAACCAACGGTAACCCGGGAGATTAGTGATCGAGCACTTTCCAGGTGCCTAGACAGTTTTGATGATATCACCGCCAGATTGCCAGAAATTCAGTGCGACGACAGAGACCTTGTGATCGCTGAACTTGGCAATAGCATTGCCCTTGCAAGCCACGGTATACATAGGCTGCAGAAGTTTCGTGGCAAGGGGCTAGATACCCATACCTTAAAAACAGCCCTTGATCAGGCCACAGCCGCTCATGAAAGACTCTGGTTGAGCCGGAACCGCCCGGGCGGACTTCGAGAAAGTGTCGAGCATCTGCTGACAAGTCGCGCTGCACTGGTGGGTTCAGCAGATTAGAACCGTCTATTGAGGGCTATCACTCTGCTCCATAACGACCGAATTCTTGTATATCGGCTTTGTATCGGTGCACAATACCCCTCCCAATATTTATGTAACAAAAACCGGGATCAGTAGATCCAATCGATAGGAGATAAACCATGCGCGATGTAGTGGTGGTAGATAGCGTACGAACCGGACTGGCCAAGTCATTCCGCGGTACATTTAACTTAACCCGACCAGACGATATGGTTGCGCATTGTATTGATGCCCTTCTCGATCGAAATCCTGGCCTGGACCCGGCAGAAGTTGAAGACGTCATTGTTGGTAGTGCAAGCCAAACTGGTGAGCAAGGCGGTAACCTGGCTCGACTCGCCGTTATCCTTTCCAAGCTACCTGTAACAACTGCTGGCTCAACAATCAGCCGGGCTTGTTCTTCAGGTCTTAACTCAATCGCATTCGCTGCTAACCAGATTGCAAGTGGTTGTTCTGAAGTCATGATTGCTGGTGGTGTTGAATCTATTTCATCTGGCGCACGTCAAACGCCAGGTAAATCACAGAAGCACCCTACAATCGAAGAGAAGTCACCTGCTATCTTCATGGCAATGGGTAACACAGCTGAAGTTGTTGCACGTCGTTACCAGGTAACTCGTGAAGCACAAGACGAATTTGCTTTGATGTCACAACAGCGTACTGCTGCTGCACAAGAAGCTGGTCTGTTTGATGATGAAATCGTGCCAATGGCAACGAAATACCAGAAGGTCATCAACAAAGAAACAAAAGAAACTGAGATTGTTGATGGTGTTTGTGATCGTGACGAATGTAATCGTCCATCAACAACACTTGAAGGTCTTGCAAGCTTGCCACCAGCATTTGAAGAAGACGGTACTGTAACTGCTGGTAACGCATCACAACTTTCTGACGGCGCATCTATGACACTTGTTATGAGTGCTGATCGTGCTGCTGCGCTTGGACTTGAGCCACTCGCTTACTTCCGCGGTTGGACAGTTGCTGGTTGTGAACCTGACGAAATGGGTATTGGCCCAGTATTCGCTATTCCTATGTTGCTTAAAGCAAAAGGCCTTACTGTTAATGACATCGACCTTGTCGAGCTTAACGAAGCCTTTGCTTCACAATGTTTGTACAGCCGCGACAAGATGGGCTTCGATCCAGACATCTACAATGTTAACGGCGGTTCAATTTCAATCGGTCACCCATTCGGTATGACTGGTTCACGATTGACTGGCCATATTGTTCGCGAACTACGACGTCGTGAAAAGAAATACGGCATCGTTAGTATGTGTATCGGTGGTGGTATGGGTGCAGCTGGCTTATTCGAAGCCTGCTAAATCTGTAGCAACACAAGTAGTATCAAAAAAGGGGCTTTATGCCCCTTTTTTTTACACTGCAATAAAACAAAAGCTACTACAGCAGCAGACCAACATGGACCAATAAAATTGAAATCGAGACGCAATTCTC
>CBDUKY010000198.1:0-6270 GCA_965367925.1 uncultured Pseudomonadales bacterium
GTACACTGGTTGAAAAGTGTTGCCATTTCTTCGATCTAATTCGCCTCGTGATGAATGAAGAGGCTAGTCGCATCTATGCCAGCGCAGGCCAGGATTGCAATCATCTGGACGAACAATATCCAGATGGTACGCCGGATATTATTGACAATGCGTTTGTGACCCTGGACTTCTCAAATGGAAAGAGGGCCATGCTGGATCTCAACATGTTCGCTGAAGGTTCCCGATATCAAGAAGAGATTAGCCTTGTTGGTAGCAAGGCAAAGGTAGAGTGTCTGGTACCAGGGCCAACACGTACCTGGCCAAAAGATACTAGCCCACCAACAGCGAAGGTAATCTATAGTCCGCGCAGACCAAAAGGACCCGTTGAATCAGAGATACCTGTTGATCCTGCCCTACTTGCTGCCGGCGATCATAATGGAGCAACCTACTACCAGCATCTAGGTTTTCGTGATGCTATTTTGCAAGACAAGCCTGTGGCGGTTTCAGTTGCAGATGGTCTAAAGGCCGTTGTTCTTGGACTCGCTGCACAACAATCGGCAGCAACAGGACAGGCAGTAACCATATCAGCAGATGGTTATGAATTTAGTGGTATGCAAACAGGATCGGGGCAGGCATGAATCTACAACCAGCTTCTGTACCAGGCCAACGCACCATTGATGGTCTTGGCTTTCCCCTTGTCCTGATTGCGGAGGGTGAACCGGCAGTCAATGCAGCGGCTGCCAGGCAATGGATCAGCGAAAACAAACAAACCATTCATCAGCGACTGATCGAGCACGGTGCCGTACTCTTGCGAGACTTTGCCATTCGCTCGGCAACTGAATTTGAGGCATTCCTCGACCAGACAGACTATAAAAATATGCCCTATGTTGGTGGTGCGGCGCCAAGACTACAGGTCACAAAGACCCGAATCGTCACGGCAAATGAAGCACCGGCGTCGGAGAAAATTCCCTTCCATCATGAGATGGCACAGGTACCAGATCCGCCCGGCTATATTTTCTTTTTTTGTGAAACGGCAGCCGATACTGGTGGTGCAACATCGATTTTGCATTCAGCAGAAATTTGTCGTCGACTTTTTGAGATAGACCCGGACTTTGCAAAGAAAATTGAAACCGAGGGTGTGCAATATATTCGCGTCATGCCTGAGAAAACAGATGATAGCTCACCAATCGGTCGCTCCTGGAAAGAAACTTTTCAGGTGGATAACAAAGCTGAGGCAGAACAAAAGATGTCTCTGGCAGGTATGTCATTTGAGTGGTTAGCCGATAATAGTGTTCGAACAACCACAAGCGTGTTACCAGCGATCAAGGTAGACCCGGAAAGTGGTCAGAAGGTATTTTTTAATTCCATTGTCGCTGTCTTTACTGGCTGGACGGACAGTAGAAATCAAGGTGAGCTAGCGGTGATAACACCGGACGGCGAGCCAATGAACCAACAAACGATCCAAAAGCTAAGTGCAGAAATGGATCGTTTGTGTGTCAATTTTGCCTGGCAACCAGGAGACCTACTGATGCTAAACAACTATACGGTCTTACATGCACGCCAACCCTACGAGGGGGCGCGGCGCATTCTTGCTGCCATTGCTTATAAGTAGCTAGTCTTCGATAGAAGCATAAACAATATTTTTTAGCTGACCGCGGAAGTTAAACGTATTCGATGGCATCAGTTGGGTCATAAAGATCACCGTCAAATCCTCAATAGGGTCAACCCAGAAGATGGTTGAAGCAGCGCCACCCCAGTAGTAGTCCCCCGCACCAAGGCTTGCTGTTTTTTCCTGACCCATGGTGGAAGCGAACCCCAGACCAAAGCCTACACCCTCGTTTGCGGTTTCTGAGAAGGTACCAATCGCAAGTTGCGTCAAATCCTGACCGCCTGGCAAATGATTCATGCGCATCATTTCAAGGGTTCGCGGGCCAATGATCCGCTCCCCATTTAATTCACCACCTCGACGCAGCATTTCTGTGAATTGATTGTAATCGTGAGTTGTCCCTACAAGACCGCCACCGCCAGACAGGAAGGAAGGTTTGGACAGGTAGCTGCTTTCCGCTGGGTCATCAATCAATCTAAGGGACTTGTCTTTATTGCGGCTATAGTTAGCCGTTAGTCTAGCTTTCTTACTTTCTTCGACATAAAAGGCGGTATCTTGCATACCGAGTGGTTCGAAAATATTTTGCTGCAAATATTCATCTAGAGGCTGGCCTGATATCGCTTCAATCAGTCCGCCGCAAACGTCAGTAGAATAGGAGTACATCCACTTTTCACCTGGCTCATAGCGGAGGGGCACATCAGCCAGCTTCTCCATAAAACTCGTGAGGGTTTCGCCCTGGTCACGCCTTACACCAAGTTTTCGATAGGCTCGATCAACTGGATGGCTAGTGGCACCATAGGTTAGTCCACCACTATGACTTAATACATGTTTAAAGGTCATGGGTTGAGCGGGTGCACTGGTGACCATGTCATCGCCCTCCCCTGACTGCCAGACCTTCTGATTACGCCAGGATGGAATGACCCGATAAACAGGGTCGTTGAGTTGGAAGTGGCCACGTTCATACAATTGCATCAGTGCAATAGAGGTAATGGGCTTTGACATGGAATAGATACGAAAGATCGCGTCTTCAGCCATGGGAATATTTCGTTCATAGTCCATCATGCCAAAGGACTCAAGGTATGCTGGTATACCATGGCGGCTCACCATGATCTGACAGCCAGCGATTTTGCCCTGGTCAATATAGTTTCTATTGATATGGTCGGTAATCCATCCAAGTCGCTTTGGTAAAAATCCTGCTTTCGCTGCTGCTGTCTTCATATCGCTCCCTTTAATTTACAAAATTCCCTGGCTAGTCACCCTGATGGGGCTGCTCTAGTCCGAGAATATTCCTTAGTGTTTCATCCAGTGTTGTTAACTCAATGTCTAATCGTTCGCAGGCCTCACTCACATCGACCTGATCGTCATGATCCAACACCCCCAGCATAGCGCGGGTAATGGGTGGATTAGCAAATCGTTCTGCAATGGCAGCTAAAAGATAGCCGAGGCTTACAGGCAATGAAACAACCTTAACTTCATTACCGAGCAATCTCGCTGCCTGCTTGATCAGGTTTGCTCTTGATTGGCAAACCGGCCCTGCCAGGGCGAGATGATGACTACCCGGCAGATTCAACGCAGATGATATCGCTGAAACTACATCCCCTGCATAGATTGGTTGTTCGAGACTTGCACTTCTAAAAGTGAAGGCGAATTTCGCCCGGGCATTTCGATTCAGTGCAAAGGCAGCATAGTCCCCTTCCCCGAGCACCATCGGCACCTGAATAATCGTCGCGGCTATTGATCCACGCCGGATAATCTCCTCCGCCCGCCCTTTCGAAGCAAGACAAGCATTCGTCGCATCAGGTTTACTACCAACAATACTCAGGTAAACGATTTTTGAAACAGATGCTGGACAGGCCGCTAGCAACGCCTCGCAACTCTGCTCATGGGCGTCGGCATAGCTATTGCCTTGTGATGCTTTAATGATACCAACGAGATGAACCACCGACCCGGCACCTGTTAGTGCTGCGCCGAGCGCTTCCTTATCCGTATAGCTCACCACATGGACATCCAATGATGGATAAAGTCCTAACAGCTTTTCCTTTGCTGATTCGGAACGCACGAGGGCAACAACATTTTCCTCGCCCATAGCCTTGATGCATCGCGTGCCTAGATGACCATTTGCACCAGTAATTGCAATCTTCACAATAGCGTTTTCAATCTGACTTGTTGACCAGTTATGACCAATAACTCTTGACTCAAACCGGTCTCACGAGACCAATTGAAACCCTGTTGTAAACCTTGAAACACCACGCAAAACCTCATTTATGTAAATGGTCGTTGGATATTGCCAAGCCGCACCATTATTATCCACATCCATCCTATGGACAAATTCAACCTACCGAATCTACTTAGCTTAACTCGCCTGATGCTCGCGCCACTGGCCTGGTATCTTATCGTCGCCGGTGAATGGCGAATGGCGGCAATATTGCTTGTTGCTGCGATTGTTACCGATGTAACTGACGGCTTTCTGGCAAGAAGATGGCAACAAACCTCTGCCCTTGGTGGGCTACTAGATCATGGCAGCGATGCAATCCTCGTGACCACGATGCTGGCAGCTGAAGCTAGCAGCGGTTATGTATCACCATTTTTACCACCATTAGTATTACTCGCTTTTATCCAATACACCCTGGATTCTAATGCCCTCGCTGGACACCCATTGCGAGCTAGCAAACTCGGACGCTACAACGGCATCCTGTATTTCGTTCTGGCCGGATTTCCAATTTTACAGCCAGTATTTCAACTCTATCTGCTCGAAACCCAATGGATACTGAACTTCTCCTACCTGTTGATGGCCAGCACATTGATTTCCATGGCTGACCGCTTAATCTTATTGTTCAAATTACGTAATAAATCTAGCTGACCCGCTAGGCCGCCGGTTCAACAAACAATTCCTTATTGGCTTTAGGCAAGAACACCAGTCCAATCACAGCGTTGAACACTACAAAGAAGGTGTGCATTACCAGAGAAAAAACGCCAACTTCCGGAAACTGGGGAAAAAGTGTTGCCCAGAGAACCAGCGCACCCGCATGAAAAGGTAAGGGTAAGGCTGCTGCGAGAAAAATCACCGGCAAGAATGCCACCATCTGACCAAATTGAACCTCGACATTAAATAGTGCCAGGGCAAGGGTGTAGACAACCATTGCCCCCAGCATATTTGGCACCTTACATAGCAACAACAAAACATAATGCTTTAACTCAGCTTGACGAAAGGCATGAAGCAGTTGCTTGTCTCGGAGGGTGGAGGATTTGAAGATGTAGCCCTTGAAATAAAGAATGTGAATTGGAAAGTAAACAAAGGCAACCGCGTAGACACTTAACATGATCGTTGGCAGTGGATAATTGGTTGATGCCTGGACAACAAGGTCATAGTAGATCACCACACCGATTGCCGAGAATATGAGGAGTTGGTAGATCTCTACAAGACCCAGCATGATCATTGATGACACAGCTTGCCAGACAGGCACCTTATAGCGTTTCAACAGATATAAAGACATTGCACCCTTACCTACCTGTTCATTTACCAGGGAAAGGATATAGGCACTGGCTCGAATGGGGAGAATATTCACAAGTCGTATTTCACTGGCATTAAACCAGCGAATAAGTCGCCAGGTTGCATGAGAGTCAACGATAAAGAAAAAGACTGAATAGGGAATCATAATGGCAAGCCAGGTGACCCAGTCCGCTGCCTGGAAGAAATTTACCAGATACTCGACAGCAGTGAGCTGATCCCTGGCAGCAGCAGCTTCAATTCGGGTGTAGACCAGATAGAAACAGGCAAAGGTAAGCAGCCAGGTTGCGGCTCGCCCCAGCAAGGATTTTACCTTGTGTCGAGCTTCTGGTTGCGATTCACCCGGATTCGATTCAACTTGCAACAGTTAGTCCTTTTTCAAAATTGGTTATCAACTCAACATTATCACGCTAGCTCAACCATGGGCCATGGAAACTTCCATCAAGCGATTGCAAACACGCCGGATGATAGCTATGTTTGAGACCGTAAGAGGGGAAAAAATATGGCATATCTGAAAGGGTTATTGGGGCTAGTGGTGTTTTTGCTGATTTGCTTCGGTGGCTTTCTGGTTTCAATGAAGTTTCACGACGGACCCATGGAGATTTTTGCCGGTGGTCCATTTAAAACAGGTGAAATAGTCCAGACCAAACCGAGTAACTGGTCTTTTCTTCAGGATAGACCCACCCTTGAATTCCAAACCCTTGAACCAACCCGGTCCCGAATCACCTGGCTTGCGGTAGTAGATGGCAGACTTTTCGTACCAAGCGGCTATATGAACACAGGTATCGGTAAGATATGGAAGCACTGGCCGCTAGAAGCGGAAAAGGATGGTCGTGCGCTACTTCGAATTGACGACAAGATTTATCCAGTACGACTGGTCCGGGTTAACCCGGCGGCACCGTATGCAGAAGAAATCATTACAGAACTCAATCGTAAATACCCAGGCAGTGGCACCGTGGACAATGTCAGAAATGAGGACACCTGGCTATTTGAGATTGTGACCAGATAGGTTCAGGGCTATATAAGCGGATTCAGGTCTGGTAGCGGACGCAATTTCGGCCGGCGTGTTTTGCTTCATAGAGCAACTTATCCACCTGCTCGACGAGTTGTAATGAAGATTGAATTGAATCATCTCCAGACCAGTGGCAAACACCCAGGCTCGTTGTGACCCTTAAGT
>CBDUKY010000199.1:0-6251 GCA_965367925.1 uncultured Pseudomonadales bacterium
CACCATCGACCTTTTTACCCGCATCGAGCAACGCTTCAATGTCCCGAATATCCGTGACACCACCAGAGGCAATAATAGGCACTGAAACACTGTTGGCCAGATCTTTTGTTGCATGGAGGTTAACGCCTCCCATCATGCCGTCCTTACCAATATCGGTGTAGACAATAGATTCGATGCCATCAGCTTGAAAAAGTGTTGCCAGGCTTTTAACGCTGATTTCCGTCACATCCTTCCAACCATTCTTCGCCACCATGCCATGCAAACCATCAAGACCAACAATAATATGCCCTGGAAACTGCTTGCACATTTCACCAACAAATTCTGGCTCATCGACAGCTTTTGTACCAATGATGACGTAATTCACGCCCGCATTCAGATAGCCTTCAATAATCTCGGCAGAGCGAATACCGCCACCCAACTGAATTGTTAGCTGAGGATGATTAGACGCAATCCTTTTGATTGCTTCCTGATTCACAGGCTTACCCTCAAAAGCACCATCAAGATCCACCAGATGCAGCCGTTCTGCTCCTTGTGCCACCCAATGATCAGCCATGCCCACGGGGTCATCTGAGTAGGTCGTTGTCTTATCCAACTGACCCTGCTTGAGGTTTACAACCTTGCCGTCTTTAAAATCAATAGCGGGAATAATCTGCATTTACAAACTTCCCTTGGTTGATGGCATCTGACCTTCCATACGTGGATCAATCTCCAATGCAGCGCGTACAGCACGACCGAACGCTTTAAAAACAGTTTCAATCTGGTGATGGGCATTTTGACCGCGCAAACAATCAACGTGCAGGGTGACATTGGCGTGATTCACAAAGCCTTGAAAGAATTCGTGAAATAAATCTACATCAAAATCACCAACATGAGAGCGCGTAAAATCTACATGAAACTCAAGTCCAGGACGGCCACTAAAGTCGATGACCACTCGAGACAAGGCCTCGTCTAGTGGCACATAAGCATGGCCGTATCGACGCAAACCTTTTTTATCACCCACAGCGCGGGCAAAAGCCTGGCCAACAGTGATACCAATATCTTCAACGGTATGGTGAGCATCTATTTCAAGATCGCCATTCGCGATGACCTCAAGATCAATCAGGCCATGGCGAGCAATCTGATCAAGCATATGCTCAAGGAAGGGAAGCCCGGTTTGGAAATTACCCTTACCTTCACCATCAAGATTTAACTTAACGGTAATCTGGGTTTCCAGGGTATCTCGACTTATTTCTGCAGTTCTATCTGGCATTTCAGCATCCAGCCCAGGGAAAGCGGCGCATTATACGATAATTTGCCCTAATAGCAGCCTCACATTAACACCGCACCATTTGGCAGGTATCTATTATCAGTGTTGGACTTAATCCACTGCTTCAGTTCACTAGCAAATTCACCGCGTTTTTTCAGTAATTTCACGAGTGCAATCACCGGCGAGGTTTTTCCAGCATCCCACCCTGCAAGCTGCATTTCTGCCAGGGTAAAAAATCGGATCAGGGCAATAATCTGCTCTGTATCCAGACGAGACGCGATTTCCCAGGCAGTAAGGTCTAGTTTCATTAGCCAGCTGTCAGACTTCTGGTTCAATTCTGGCAGTGAGCCAGATAAGTTATCCAGGTCTAGACTATTCACCATGCCAACATACTGATCTAACTTTGTTTCCGTTAGTTGATTTACTTTCGTTGGTTGCCAGACTTCTACAGACATCTACATTCCAAATAAGGGGTTTGTTGAATAAGCGTTATTATTCACTGCTAGTTCGTAATGTGAAAGCTGTTGCGTATGATAAACAGCTGGTAATCACCATAAGAGCAGTGAAATGGCCCAATTTTCCATGATTCCGTCTCGTGAAAAAATTCTCGCGAAGATTCCTGACTATGCAGTTACCCATCGCCTTGTCGAGGGTACAGTCACGGTCACCTGTCAGGGTACAAAGCTTGCCGAGAGTAATCATGCCCTACTGGTTCAAGAAACCCGTCATGGGGATGTCTACTACCTGCCCCGGGGCGACGTGAACATGGATCTGATGACCGCAACCGAACTTAGCACCTACTGCCCTTTCAAAGGCCATGCAAGCTACTGGTCCTTTACGACAGCGGATGTACAAGAAGAGAACCTGATGTGGAGCTATGAGGCCCCCTATCCTGAAGTCGAAGCGCTAAAAGACTATGTTTCTTTCTATACAGACCGCACAGACATTCAGGTAACAAACTAGCTAGCATTTCTGTAGACAGTGCCTGACACCGCCAATTACTATTGGCTGGCAATCATAGTTGACCCAGGTTTGGATTGTCATGATGCGGGTGTAGTTCAATGGTAGAACTCCAGCTTCCCAAGCTGGTCACGTGGGTTCGATTCCCATCACCCGCTCCATCCTCTGACGCGAAAACTCAGCTATTGATCAAGTAGCGCTTTCGCCGCCGCGCGAATCTGCTCTGGATCGTTGAGATAGCCACTGGCTACGGCTTGAATAAACTTCGCCTTACGATTCCTTTCTAGATGCACCTTGACCCTGGACAGCACAATGCCAGGTGATGGCGGTTTACTAATATAGTCCACGGCACCTGCGCGGAATCCGGTTTCCTCGTTGTGGCGATCGTCCATGGAGGTGACGAAGATCACCGGGATGTTCTTCGTCAATGGATTGCTCCGGAGCTGTTTGCATACATCAATGCCGCTCATCTCTGGCATGACCATATCTAGCAAGATGAGGTCCGGTAATTTATTTTGCGCAATCTCAAGTGCGAGCATGCCAGATGTTGCCGCTAGAACCACATACTCATCACTTAACATCCGCTCCATAACGCGGATCACGGTGGTTTGATCATCTACCACCAGTACGGAAGCCTTCTTATTCACAGTTCAGGGCACCTGATTCTGAATCAATAGATCTAGCATACCCCAGTCCAGGGGCTGTGTGCAGCCAAACAACATCAATCGAGATTTCGGTAGGCCGGCACGAGAAACAAGCCGCACACCAACACAACTAGACAGATTGCTGACAATCCCACCGCCCATTGCGGCCCCATAATATCGGCCAGCACACTAATGGGATAAATCGCAATCGAGAGAATGGACATCTCAAGCATATAGATACTCATCACACGACCACGATAAGCATCATCAACATAGGACTGAATCAATACATTAGATAGTGACATCCTTGCCGATTGTCCAAGCCCGACAATGGTCAGCAAACAGACTGACAACCAAAAATGAGTCGACATGGCAAAGAAGAACAGCGCGATACCTAACATCAATGCGCCACCTAACAATGCCTTTGCGCGGTTTTTATTAGGCATCGAGGCAACGAGTAGTGAACCAACCAGAGAACCAGCACCGGATATCGAGATCAGTAGACCAAGTTGATCTGGTCCAGCATTTAGTACTTCTTTGGCAAAACCCGGCAGAAGCATAAAGTAGGTCAAACTAAAAAAGACCATGGCGAAGTTTGCCAATAGCAGCATCAATATAATTGGTGTCTTAAACACATACTCAAAGCCAAGCAGCAGTTCTTGCAGGACTGGGCCAACGGGTATTACGGGCTTTGGCCTGTCATCAACCTTCACCTTGAACATAATGACGACAGAAGAAAGATAAAGACCGGTCATTAAAAAGTAGACCCACTTCGCAGGCTCTACAAAACCATGCCCGCCACCTAAGGCGGCAACCATAAAACCAGCCAGGCCTGGCAAGAGTAATCTAGCAGAGTTCATCCCCGCCGTATTAAGGGCAATGGCATTGGTTAACTTGTCCAGGCCCACAACATCTTTTGTTAGCGCCTGCCTTGAGGGCATCATGGCATTCATGACGATCCCTTGTATGACAGAGGCGATCAGCAGATGGATAAAGGCAATTTCATCGATGGCGATAAGATATGCAATCCAACCCGCCACCATGGCGTTGCAAGTCTGGGCTATCTGGATAACATGTTTTTTTTGCCGGACGCGATCGGCAATAACACCCCCAACAGGCGCCGCAATCAACCCAACGACACCGCCTGCGGCAGTCATCCAACCGAGCTTTTCATAGGAGCCAGTCAACTCAAAGACGAGCCAACCCCGGACGAACATTTGCATGTTCATGGAAGCGAAGTTGCCAAACAGGGCAGCGAAGAACCATCGGAAGTTTGGATCACGGAAGGCGTCAAACGTCCGCAGCCATCGACCGGCGGGGACCTTCTCTACAATTTCCAGCTTCAAATTAGCCATAAAACAATTGTTCTCTGAGCTGTCTGCTAGCCATTATCAGGGCACAGATCAGCCTCGGTAGCTTTGATACATCAACACCCCAGTGAATCACTACCCATGGGTAAGATCAACCTGGCTAATCATCCTTTCAGCCAGGTGGCCAATTACCAAACAATTGGCAGCTGAACATCAGAACGTTACTATCAGGTAACGAAACTAAAAGAGGGGAACAACTTGGCAAACTTCGGCGTTCAAATATTTCCAACTGATCAAACGATTCAACCTATCGAGATTGCCAGGGCTGTAGAAGAGCGCGGCCTTGATTCACTATTTTTCCCAGAACACACGCACATCCCCGCAAGTCGAAAGACGCCATTCCCAGGTGGCACAGACTTGCCCGAATGGTATTGGCGATCACATGATCCATTTGTTTCTCTCGCTGCAGCTGCCGCTGTAACAAGCCGCATCAAAATTGGCACAGGTATTTGTCTGGTTATCGAGCGAGATCCAATCACCCTGGCCAAGGAAGTTGCGTCACTGGACACTATTTCCGGCGGTCGATTTATTTTCGGAATTGGTGCCGGCTGGAACGTGGAGGAAATGGAGAACCACGGCGCAAGCTATGCAAACCGCTGGAAAATCGTTCGGGAAAAGGTCCTGGCAATGCGTCAGATCTGGACGCAAGATGAAGCAGAGTTTCACGGTGAATTCGTCGACTTCGATCCTATCTGGTCATGGCCAAAGCCTGTTCAGGCTGGTGGACCGCCTATTTGGATGGGTGCAAATTCGAAGTGGGTATTTGATCGTGTAGCAGAATACTGTGACGGTTGGATGCCAATTGGTGGTTCAGGCACCGGTGGCATGGATAATCTGCGCGCTTCGTGCGAGAAGTTTGGTCGAAATGCTGACGATATGGATATTGCGCTATTCGGTGCACCTACGGATGTAGATAAGCTTGCGGGGCGTATCGAACAGGGCTTCACTGATCTTATTTTTGGTCTACCACAGTCGGAGCCAAAGAAGGTTCTAGCTGCGCTGGATAATATTGCGAAGGTTGTTGAACAGGCTCGCAAAATCTAACTATATTTCTTCGCTAGTTAGTCCGTCTACAAAAATCAATTATTGATTGCTGTAGACGGTATAACTACAAAGCACCAGATGAATTTGCTTTCAATTTAGAATCTGCTTCTCGAAAGCAAAATTTCTTTTAGGCGGCTAATCCCTGCAATCGCGCTGCCTCGTCCCTGAGTAACTCTGGTGTACCAAGTATCTGGCGGTTAAACCCAATCCGCTTGAACCAGTAATGTAGACCAACAAGATCAGTAAAGCCCATACCACCGTGCACTTCTGTCGAAGTCTTTGCCACAAACTTTGTAACCTCACTCACGTGAGCCTTCGTATGACAAGCTGTTAGCCTTGATTCATCTGGGAGTTCATCAAATGCATGGCCGGCATACCAGATCATAGAGCGACAAGGCTCAAGACCAGCGGCCATTTCTGCACACATATGTTTTACAGCCTGGAAAGTAGCGATAGGACGCTCAAATTGCTCGCGGGTTTTTGCATAGGCCACCGCTTGATCAATCATGCTTTGCCCGGCACCAACAGAATCTGCTGCCAGCATAATACGGCCCATATCAAGAGCGCGTTTGAAAACTTCTGGATCAGTTGATATTTGTTCAGCTTCTGAATCATTGAAAATAAGTTCACAAGTCGTACGAGTGGTTTCAATGGTTGAAAGCGAATTGCATTCAAGATTTTCTTTCGCGACAAGATAAAGATGTTGGTCTGCGGTGGCGACAAGAAAATGGTCGGCAGCTGCATCAAGTACAAAAATGCACTTTCCATTCAATTTACTATTGGCGACGCTGACACCTGCATCGGCTCGCGCACCAATGGCTTCTGAAAAAGCAATGCCGATACGACAAGTACCGATTGCTATCTGGCCCAGCAGTTCTGTATGTCCTGCAGCGCGAAGTGCAGTGACAGCTATAGCTGAAGTAGAGATAAATGGGCTGGGCGTTACATGGTAGCCAAGCGCTTCTGAAACAATGACAGCTTCTAACG
>CBDUKY010000200.1:0-6227 GCA_965367925.1 uncultured Pseudomonadales bacterium
TTCGTTGTTATGTTGCCAAAGTTCTGTGCCGAGGCCTTGTCGTTGAACAAGATGCAGCATATAGCGAATGAAACTGGCATAGATGAGCCAAAGCGATTGCGCTATGAGGCAGCTGTTAATGACTTGAAACGTGAGGGAGATCATCAAGCCGCAAATCTGTTGCTAGCGAATTCTCCTCTCAACGAAAATAACTACCCCGCTCGCGAAAAGAAATTATCGAACAGGTTGAAGGCGGGCATGTTGGAGTTGTTTGTAGGGCATAGGGATGCACTTGAATGGAATGAAGGGCGGAAGATTCGCAAGGTTGAATGGGCCTCAATCTTGATTATACCCAGGATTATTCCAGCGATAGAGGCCTTCAAAGGGAAGCGTATGACAGATATTGCGAAGGCTGAAAATCTTGATGAGAACTTCGGTCAGGAAGTTGCATTATAAGTCCTATCCCGCACGGGTTGCCGCCAGCGTGGTGTAAATGTCTCCATCACGCTGATTGGCATTGTTGTTTGAAGGGCAACTGCTAACCAGGAGCCCCGGCGAAAAAGTCCGCCAGCGTCCGTTGCTGAGTTCGGTCAGGCACCAGTTTCAAAATACCATTTCGAAGTCCAGCCCAGGGCGATGCGCTGTGGGCAACCTTTCCGATAATCCAGGACTGATTCGTTACCTTATGGCAGCGATCCAGGCGCATACGCGTATATTCTTCGTAGGCTTTTTCGCTGTCAGGGTATTGCTTAAGGCATTGGCCCAGAACATATGCACTTTCGATTGCCATCCCTGCACCCTGACCCATGTTAGGTGTTGTGGAATGAATGGCGTCACCAAGGAAGGCAATACTACCCTTATGCCAGACAGTTGCAGGCCGACGATCTGCGATGGGCTGGGCGATTATTGCTTCTGGGTCACATTGACTAATCAGCTCGGCAGCGACTGGTGCGAACGCCCGCTCATAGAACGACGTTAGGGCATTAAAATCTGCGGTGTCAAATGTGACTAACGAGTCGGACAACACCGCGTACCAGTAAATTTCATCTTCGCTTATAGGGACATATCCAAAGCGAGCACCTTCTCCCCACATTTCGACGCCGCTTCGAGCCTCGGTGCTAAGTTGCTCATTCAGTTGCTGTCTCGGTGTGACTCCTCGCCAGCAAAACTGGTTAGCGTTACGGACGGGTTCCGGTGGCAGCAGTTGGTCCCTTAGTTGTGATCTCACACCATCGGCAACAATAAATCGTTCGGCAGAGAAACTTTCCCCTTGTTTAAATTCACAGATTGTCGAATCTGGCGTCTCTCTAAGCTGAACTGCTTCGTGGCCAAGACTTACATCGTTAAAGGATTCAAGCAGTATATCGTGGAGCCTTGCTCGATGGATTGCGACGCTGCTCGTACCGCATTTTTCGCCTGCAGCTTCTAGATTGACGCGGGAAAGGATCGTGCCGCTTGCATCCTTTAATAGTGCTGCTTCCAAAGGATTTCCGCGATTTTCAATTTTTTCTCTCAATCCAAGTTTCGAATACACGCCCATAGCATTTGCACCAAGGGTAATACCAGCCCCTACAGGTCTAAATGCTGGCGCTCGCTCGAATACCCTTGTGTGAAAACCAAATTGCTCAGTTGCGATAGCTGCCGTTAGTCCACCTATTCCGGCGCCAATAATTCCTATATTCATAGCGCTTGCTCCTTTCGTGTCCATAACATAACATATGTTATGGTTATATAAAATGGAAAAATAGTAATGGCAAGGTTGGCACCAGCGAATTGGTTTGCTGCGGCAAGAAAAGTATTGGTATCCAGAGGGCCTCAACACGTAAACATGCGAGAACTGAGTAGGGCCTTAGGTGTATCCACCGGGTCCTTTTACCACCATTTCTCGAATAGAGAAGATTTTGTTGCCAGACTTCTTGCTGACTGGGGGGAGGAAACGGAAGCGGCCGTCAAATCAGTGCCGTCGAGGGACAACAGCACCCTCGACGAAATTAATAGGAACATCGATCATTTGCTGGATCATCGTCTTGAGGCCGCACTTAGAGCCTGGGGTGTTTTTGATAAGGTGGTTGCAGAGCAGATTAGCCAGGTTGACGAAAAGCGGCGTCGGTCTATCGCTCGCCTTTATGAAAGCCACTTGTCAAAATCAGAGGCACGAGATCTTGCGGATTTACACCTATGTGCGTTTGCAGGTGCGCAACTTATGTTTATGGAAAAGCCAAAGCGGTTGAAACAGTTTGGTAACTTTGTGAACAGCTGCGCCCAGAGACTGGCGTCTAGTTCCGGTTCATCCGATTAGAAAAATCCCAGGCATTTACGCTCAAGGGCGATATTTTGATGGCGTACTCATCGTGCTTTCTACTCAACAACCAGTCTGCAAGCTGATTGTTGGAAGTGGCGAGATATTTATCGATTACTTTTTCCAGTATGTCAGCACCGTCATCCTTAACCAGCACCGCGTCAGCCTTGCCTCGAACACCATGGTAAGGATATTCGTTAGTCGCAACTTCAAAGGCAATCTTTGGTTTTCTTGTGAGTGTTTTTATCAGATGAGAGTTTTTGTGTGATGCTGACCACAGAGCACCGTCCTGGTGAAAGAACCACAGAGAACAGATGTTTGGGTATCCATCAACATCATTGTAGGAAATTCTCAAAGGGCTCGTCGCTCTATCCAGATAGCTAGATATTTGCTCTTTTGACCAGGCACTATTGCGGTGAATCTTCATAATATTGAACATCTAATCTAGCGTTGAAAGAGACCTACTGAACAGGGGCACGAGACCCTGCTGCTTATCTTGCCTTATTACCTGACACCAGGGAAATTTCTGGTCACCTGACACCAAATACTGCAGCGCTGGTGAAAGTTTACTCTGGCACTTTACTCTGACCCCAATGTTAAAAAAGTTGTGGGGGGACCTGCGGTTTTCTTTTTTAAGGCGCTTACAGTAAAGGGGCGTTATATTTGAACGGTGCCAGACAAGAGGGACATGGAATGGCAGAGATTGGTGAATTGCCCGTTAAAGGTGATTCGCGTGATAGTAGTAAGCCCATGGATAGGGCGCAATTGAACAGGGTACCAGTGATAGCGCCGAAGGCGGCGTCTATCCATGATGCCTGGGGCAGCTGTGAGGCAGCCATCAAGCGGTTTATTGGCAAATTTTTGTATCGACCAGAAGATATCGAAGATCTTGCCCAGGAAACCTTCCTTCGAGCATTCAATGCGGTCAAATTTCGTGAGCTCACTCATCCGCGTGCATATTTATTCCAGGTGGCGAAGAGCATTGCGTTAAAGGAGCTATCCAGGAAATCCCGGCAGCTCACTGACTATATAGAAGAAGCAGTAGATACTGAATTTTCAGATAGCGTGGAGCTTGAGCAGGAGATTGCAGCTGAGAGGAAAGTCCTCCAGTACTGTAATGCGATTGCCAGCTTGCCGCCCCAGTGTCGAAAGGTTTTTCTCATGCGGAAGGTACAAGGCTTGTCTCATAAGGAGATTAGCAATGCCCTGGGGATCAGTCAGAGCGGGGTTGAAAAACATGTGGCGCTAGGTATCAAGCGTGTCGATAGTTGGTTGGAAGAGAACAATGAATAAAGATAAGAAGGCGCAGGGAAAAGTCGTGATCGATTTTCCTAAACGATCTGTTAAAGAGGAAGCGGCGGACTGGCTAGCGCGTCTTGACTCTGATTCGTTGACCGCTGAAGACAAGGCGGCTTTTAAACAATGGCTGAATTCGAGTCAGGCGCATCTCGATGCATTTGAGCATCTGGTTTCTGTTTGGAATGACTTAAATGTATTAACTGAATTGGGCCGGGTCAGACGTCCTGGCACCTGGTTCAAGCCGGCTTTGGGGCTTGCTGCTGTGGCAAGTCTGCTCATTTTTATCTTGAGTTCTGTCTGGGTATTACAACAGCCACCTGTGACCTACAAAACACTGGTTGGAGAACAGAAGACGGTCCTATTAGATGACAGCACAGAGGCTGTTTTGAACACCAATTCAGAAATTCGAGTTGCCTACGACAGCAAGGTGAGACGGGTATATCTAGATAAGGGTGAGGTGTCATTCGACGTCGCATCAAACAAGGCGGTGCCCTTTGAAGTGGTGACATCCCGTGGCATTGTCCGGGCAGTTGGTACGGCGTTTAGCGTACGAATTCGAGATACAGAAAACGAGGTAATTGTCACAGAGGGCATTGTTGAGGTTGATTTTAAGAAGTTAAACCCGCTGTTAACCAACCTGCCAGACAAGCCAGCGCTGGAAAAACAATCGACGCCGCTTGTACGTATTGCCGCTGGCAGACAGGTAACCTTTGATGAATTCAAGATAACCGCAATAGAAAATGTCGATGCCGCTGAGGTAGACCAGAAGCTTGCCTGGCAAAAGGGGATGCTTTACTACAATGGAGAAGATCTGGAAAAGGTAGTGGCAGATGTTAGTCGTTATACCAACATAGAGATAGTGATTCCCGAACCTGCAGCAAGACAACTTCGCGTCGGCGGGTATTTTCGGATTGGGGATGTGGCATCACTGTTGGAGGCCCTAAAGGAGGGTTTTGGCATTCAAGTCGAATATGTATCCTCCAATCTTGTTTATTTGAAATACCCAGAAGAGCAATAAACCTTGCGTCCACATGCGGATATATATGCTAACCGGCTTACATAACTTGATAGCCGATGTAGGACGTGTCATCTCCCGCGTCATCGAGAAGCTTTTGTTGTGCCTTGTTATCAATGCGCTGCTAAGTGGATCTTTGTATGCGCAGCATGAATCCAGACAACGGTTCGAGATGGATATCCCTGCGCAAAAGGTCGAGCAAGCGCTTGGGGTACTAGCAAGGCAGACGTTAAGTCCACTTGCGTTCCGTCCCGAACTATTACAACTGGTGAATTCGAACCCGGTCTCAGGAGTCTTTACCATTCCTGAAGCCCTGGAGATCCTGTTAGCAGGAACCGGTCTTGTCGGTAACCTTACCTCAAGCGGTGTGATTGTAATCAACCGTCTTGAAGGTGATGAAACTAAAAATAATGACAAGAAGGGAAGCGAAGTTATGTCGAATAAATCATCTCCAGGCTTATTTGAACGACTGCTGGTTGCCATAGGTATTTCCGCAAGCGCAGTGGGTGCTGTTGGCACTGTTCAGGCAGAGGAAGAATCTACCCGCCAGATTGAAGAGATCGTGGTAACAGCCAGACTTCGTGAAGAGCGGTTGCAAGATGTTGGCGCCAGTATTGCCGCACTCAATGGTGAAGCTATCGAAAATCAAGGCATCAGGTCGTTTGAAGATATTGCTCGCCGAACAGTTGGCCTTGAGGTGATTGATCGCGGCCCAAATCAAAATGATGTTGCTATGCGTGGAATTTCAAACGGTTTCTTACAGGGTTTGTCGGATACCGGTCTTGCAGGACCGCTCGTTAGCCAATTTGTAGACGACGTGGCAACTGCGCAAGCAACAGGTAGTCAGCGGGATATGAACTATTTTGATTTTGATCGAATCGAAGTATTGCGAGGACCGCAGCCTACCTATTTCGGTGAGGGCTCAGTGGGCGGCACTATACGCTATGTGACCAGGGACCCAGCGCTCTCCTCAACGGGTATTTCGGATTCCGTGTTCAAGGTGAGCGGAGCATCGACGAAAGATGGTGAATCCAGTAGTGAGATCGCGTTTGCCACTTCGATGGTTTTCGTACCGGAAAAATTTGGAGTGCGGGTAGTTGGTACCTATGACAAAAATGGTGGCTTTATCGACAACCCTGGTCTTGGGTTAGATGATGTGAATGACCATAAGTCGACCGGTGGACGCATTGTGCTCCTCGGTCACCCAACAGATAGATTAAGTCTACGTCTCTCTGCATTTACAGCGCATGATGAAACGGGTGAGTCCAATGATGTAGACCCCGGGTCCTCTGCTGATGATCTTGTTATCAATACCCCGATTGATGGTAATAACAAGGATGAATTCACCTTGTACAGCGGTAAGTTTGAATATGACTTTGATTCCTTTACGGTGTCATCAATTACCGGTGTCTACGATAGAGAAGCCTCCAAGCAATCCTATGGTGCTGGCACCGCGCTGGGTTGGGGGCGTTTTCTGCCAGTTGCATTAAGTGCATCCGCTGTCACGTCAATCAATGAGCGTAGCTTTACCCAGGAATTACGATTTAGTTCCAATTTACTGGGGCCGCTTAGTTATATTGCTGGTCTCTATTACGAAGATACTGATCTTGATTCCAACGCAGACAACTCAGCGCC
>CBDUKY010000201.1:0-6162 GCA_965367925.1 uncultured Pseudomonadales bacterium
CCGCTCCCAATCGAAGTCATTCCAATGGCCCGTTCCGCGGGTGCAAGAGCGCTTGTTGCCCTGGGTGGTCGACCTGTATACCGACAGGGATTCACTACCGACAATGGCAATGTCATTCTGGATGTACATGACCTTGTTATCGACAACCCCAGGGAATTAGAGCAACAGCTTAACAACCTGGTCGGCGTTGTAACGAATGGCTTATTCGCAATGAGACCAGCAGACCTGCTCCTAATTGGTAGCGAGGGTGGAGTTGAACAACGGCAGGCGCCATAAGCTTGCTAGTTAATCAACTTCCCTGGGTTCAGCACCCCGTTAGGGTCAAAGACTTGTTTGATCGCTTTCAGGAACTCAATTTCTGCTGGACTACGGGAAAAGGTTAGCTGGTCCTTTTTCAGAAGACCAACACCATGTTCTGCTGACACGCTACCACCGAATCCTGCAACAATATTTAGTACAAGTTTGCTCACCTTCTCACATTCCCGCTTGAAATCCTCAATCTGCCAGGATGTTGGCTTGAGAATATTCAGATGTAAGTTGCCATCGCCAATATGACCAAACCAGACGATTTCAAAGTCCGGATATTCTCGGCTAACAACGGACTCAACATCGGCCAAGAAAGCCGGCACATCAGACACCCGAACCGAGACATCATTTTTATAAGGAGTATGGGGCGTGATAGATTCAGAAATATGTTCACGGTAACGCCATAAATCCAGACGCTGTTGCTCACTCTGGCTTACGATGCCGTCACTGATCCAGCCATTCTCAAGACAAGCCTCAAACGCTGCCATTGCCTGCTCTAATACTTCAGCTGATCTTTGTTCAAACTCCAATAGCACATAGTAATCCGTTGCTACAGCGAAGGGTGCCGCAACATTTTGTTGGGTTATGACATGCTGCATGGCGAGATGAGAGAAAAACTCAAAGGCCGTCAGTTCAATATGTTGCTTAAAGGTTTGAAGCACTGAAATGACATCGGTCATTTGAGGAACCGCCAGCAATATAACCTCTGGATTCACTGGCTGATCCGTCAAGGCAATGGTTGCCTCAACAATAATACCGAGAGTTCCCTCGGAACCAATCATTAGATGCCGTAAATCATAGCCGGTGGCGTTTTTCACTAGTCCCTTGTTCAGGTCGAGAAGTGCGCCCGTGCCAGTCACGACTTTTAGCCCCCGAACCCAGTCCCTGGTCAAACCATAACGTAGGACCTTAATGCCGCCTGCGTTTGTCGCGATATTGCCACCAATTTGACTTGAGCCTGCAGAAGCAAAATCAACAGGATAGTAGCGACCTTTCGACCAGGCATAGTCCTGCAGTTGCTGGGTAATCACCCCGGCTTCAACTTCCACGGTATCGTCAACCTCATGAAAGTTCAGAATCTGGTTCATCTTGTCGAGGGATATAACGACCTCGCCATTAGTTGCCACGGCGCCGGCACTCAAACCTGTTCGGCCACCAGAGGGCACCAGTGCAAACCCCTGTTCATTTGCCAGTCGCACAACGGCTTGTACCTGGGAGACATCTCGCGGGAATACGATGGCGAGTGGATCAGGTGTATAGAAACGCGTCCAATCGGTGCCAAATTGAGCCAGGGCTTGCTGATCTGTTTTGAGGTTTTCAGCACCAACCACTTCAGTTAGTGCTGAAATTACTGCGTCTTTCAAGTGATCACTACCCAGAGGTTAACTCGCCGCTCGCATAACGTTCAGACATCACATCTAGCGACAAGGGTTTAATCTTCGATCCGTTGCCTGCTGTGCCAAAGGCCTCGTAACGTGCAATAACAATTTCCTTCATTGCAACTAACGACTCTGCAAAGTATTTACGAGGATCAAATTCAGATTTGTTTTGTGCCATAAAGCGGCGGATAGAACCCGTCGAGGCAAGACGCAAATCTGTGTCAATATTGACCTTCCGTACACCATGTTTGATACCTTCTTGAATTTCTTCAACAGGCACACCATAGGTTTCTGGAATCTCACCACCAAACTCGTTAATTACTGCAAGCCATTCCTGGGGCACGCTGGATGATCCATGCATGACCAGGTGTGTGTTTGGCAATCGCTCGTGGATATCCTTGATACGATTGATATCAAGAATGTCACCAGTTGGTGGTCTGGTAAATTTATAGGCACCGTGGCTGGTACCAATGGCAATTGCCAGGGCATCAACACCTGTCTGGCGGACAAAATCTTCTGCCTGTGCAGGATCAGTTAGCATCTGATCCATGGATAGTGTGCCTACTGCACCTACACCATCCTCTTCACCTGCATCCCCCGTCTCAAGAGAACCCAGACAACCGAGCTCTCCTTCAACTGTCACACCACAGGCATGGGCCATCTGGGTCGTAAGACGGGTCACTTCAACATTATATTCGTAACTCGCGGGGGTCTTTTGATCAGCCAACAAGGAACCATCCATCATCACTGACGAAAAACCAAGTTGAATAGAACGCTGGCAAACATCTGGAGAGGCACCGTGATCCTGGTGCATGACCACGGGAATATCGGGAAATTCTTCAATGGCTGCGAGAATCAAATGGCGGAGAAAATTCGGTCCTGCATATTTTCTCGCACCGGCTGACGCTTGCACAATCACTGGACTGTCGGTCTCCGCCGCGCCTTCCATAATGGCGCGCATCTGCTCTAGATTATTTACGTTAAATGCTGGCACACCATAGTTATGCTCTGCCGCATGGTCCAAAAGCTGTCGCATACTGACCAATGCCATATTACTTCTCCTTAATTATATTTTTATCGGGCTGCTCGTTGTTCAAGTACAGCCACCGCAGGGAGCGTCTTACCCTCTACAAATTCTAAAAATGCACCACCGCCAGTAGATATATAAGAAACCTTATCACTGATACCAAATTGATCGATGGCTGCCAGCGTATCTCCGCCACCTGCAATTGAAAAACCCTGATTGGCTGCAATCGCCTCTGCAAGGCTTCGTGTCCCTGCTGCAAACGCAGGCTGCTCGAATACACCAACAGGACCATTCCAGATAATCGTACCTGCGGCCGCGACGATATCAGCAATCACCTGGGAAGTTTCAGGGCCAATGTCTAGTACCATTTCATCAGCGCCAATCTCACTGGCTGACTTAGTCGCCGCTGTTTCCGGTTTATCTATGCCTTTTGCAACCACAACATCTGTTGGGATTGGAATATTCACCTTCTCCATCAATCGCTTCGCCTGATCTAAAAGATCTGGTTCGAAAAGGGACTTACCGACTTCAAAACCTTTTGCTGCGAGAAAGGTATTGGCAATGCCACCACCGACAATCAGGTGATCAACCTTGCTCGACAAGGCATCCAATACTTCCAACTTAGTGGACACCTTGCTACCACCGACGATCGCAACAATGGGTGCGGTAGGCTTTAAAAGCGCCAACTCGAGGGCTTCTAACTCGGCCATCAGCAATGGACCGGCACAGGCAATGTCTGCATATCTCGCAACACCTTCGGTCGTTGCCTGGGCCCGGTGAGCTGTACCAAATGCATCCATGACAAATATATCGCAGAGCGCAGCAAGCTTTCGCGCCAACGCTTCGTCGTTACTTTTCTCACCCTGATTTACTCGCACATTTTCTAGTACGACAAAATCTGCATCACCAAATTCAAAGCCATCAAGATAGTCATCAACCAGGTTAATGCGCTTGCCCATCAGGACCGAAAGGTGGTCGACAACCGGCGCCATGGAAAATTGCCGCTGGGACTCGATCGGTACACCTTCTTCAGGTCGCCCTAGATGGGACATTACGATCAGCTGAGCACCAGCATCAAGAATATACGCTAAGGTAGGAATGGCAGCCTTGATACGCGCATCACTACTTACTTTTCCATCGCTAAGTGGCACGTTGAGATCTTCTCTGACCAGGACTCTTTTTCCGCCTAAATCCAGGCTACGTAAATCAACAACTGACACTACAAACTCCTTACGACATCAACAACATTGTCTAGATTAAAACCGAAGTGACTCATGACCTGCGCACCTGGTCCGGACTCACCAAAGGTTGGTAGTCCTACGACCTTGCCGTCTAACCCAACCCACTTCCGCCAGTAGTCAGGATGGGCGGCTTCTATGGCAACTCTTTTTCTGATCTTGTCAGGTAGCACAGATTCAATATAGTCCGCGTCTTGTTGCTCAAACAGGTTGGCATTGGGCATAGAGACCAGCCTTGCAGCAATACCCTGGGCTTTGAGCTTTTCAAATGCGGAGAGTCCAAGTGATACTTCTGAGCCAGTCGCGATCAATATCACTTCAGGATTGGCAACCTCTCGCAGCACGTAAGCGCCACGACGGATATTTTCTAGCTGTGCCGCGTCTCTCTCGATATGAGGCAAACCCTGGCGGGAAAATACCAGCGCCGTTGGACCTCCTCGACGTTCAACCGCAGATTGCCATGCAACCACGGTTTCAACTGTGTCACAGGGGCGCCAGGTTGACATATTTGGTGTACCACGCAAATTCGCCAGCTGCTCTACTGGTTGGTGCGTCGGCCCATCTTCTCCCTGACCAATAGAATCATGGGTATAGACATGAATATTCTGTACACCCATCAAGGCAGACATGCGGACAGCATTTCGGGCATATTCCATAAAGATCAGGAAGGTACCGGTGAAAGGCAGGATGCCACCGTGCAATCCAAGACCGTTGGCAATCGCTGTCATACCGAATTCACGTACACCATAGTGTATGTAGTTGCCTTCCGCCGATGAGTCATCAACCACCTTCATATCTGGCCAATTGGTATTATTAGAACCAGTCAAGTCAGCGGAACCCCCGACAAGCTCCGGTAATAGGGCTGCGATCCTTGCAATAACATGGCTTGAAGCAACCCGGGTAGCCAGGGTTTCTGCTTTGGTATTCGTTTCCGCCAGTAGATCAGCCATGGCAGATGACCAGTCAGCAGGTAATTCTTGGTTCATCCGCCGCTCATATTCAGCGGCTAATTCTGGAAATACCTGGCTATACTCAGCAAATGCTTGCTGCCAGGTGTTTTCCGCCGACCGTCCCTTCTCCCGACAGTCCCAGTCTTTCAGCACCGCTTCGGGCACCTCAAATGCGCCACTGGTCCAGCCAAGCGCTTCTCTGGTTAACTTGACCTCGTCCTCACCCAGTGGTGATCCATGACTCGAAGCGGTACCTGACTTGTTTGGGGAACCGTAACCGATCTGGGTTTTACAACAAATAATCGACGGTCTCGTCGTATCTTCCTGCGCTGCCTTTATGGCTGCAGCAATGGCATCCGGGTCATGGCCGTCGATATTGTCGATAACCTGCCAACCATAGGCATCAAAACGCTTACCCGTGTCATCTGTAAACCAGCCATCAATCTTGCCATCAATAGAGATGCCATTATCGTCATAAAGGCAGATGAGCTTGCCCAGTTTCAAGGTACCGGCAAGAGACGCGACTTCGTGGGAAATACCTTCCATCAGGCAGCCATCACCGACGAAGACATACGTATGATGATCGACAATATTATAGGTCTGACCATCCTTCGTCTGATTAAACCTGGCCGCTAGCAGCTTCTCTGCTAAAGCCATACCGACGCTATTCGCAAAGCCCTGACCAAGGGGACCTGTCGTTGTTTCCACGCCTGGGGTATAGCCATATTCAGGGTGCCCCGGGGTTTTAGAGCCCAGTTGCCGGAAGTTTTCAAGTTCCTTCATGGGCAGTGCGTAACCGGTCAGGTGTAACAGTGAGTAGATCAACATGGAACCATGGCCTTTGGAGAGCACAAATCTGTCTCTGTTGTGCCAATCCGGGTTGTCAGGGTTATGGCGCAAAAAGTCCGTCCACAGGACTTCAGCAATGTCTGCCATCCCCATTGGTGCACCCGGGTGGCCCGATTTGGCTTTTTGTACGGCGTCCATGGTCAGTGCGCGAATCGCATTGGCGCGTTCTTTTCTAGAACTCATAAATAAAACTCATGTTATTGCTGGCCGAAGCCTGAAGAGGAAGGCGGCTATTTTCCCTTAGCCACTCACGTACATCAAACGCAATTTGCAAAAGGGAGACTTTTCCTGACTATGAAGCATATTTGCCAGCAACTTGAAGCAATATCAGCATGCTAGTTAGTCATCGACGGCTCCTGTCGGTAGAATGTCTGCCTTTGTAAATCGACAATAAGCCAAATTTTATGACTAAT
>CBDUKY010000202.1:0-6157 GCA_965367925.1 uncultured Pseudomonadales bacterium
CATGGGGAAAGCAACGGTATTACGTTTCCTGAAAGAAGGCGCAAAAGTCGTTGTCGCTGACTTCAATAGTCATACGGGTACCGCTACCATTGAAGAATGTAACGCGCTTGGTTTTTCTGACAAGGTACGGTTCATCAAAACAGATGTTGCTTCCGAGCAAGACATCGAAGCAATGATTCAATGTGCGATAGATCAGTTCGGAAGACTTGATATTGTTTTCAATAACGCTGGTGTAGGTGGTGCACTTGGCCCGCTTACAGAGACCACGCTAGAGGCCTGGGACTACACTATGGACGTGATGGCCAAAGGTGTTTTTCTGGGATTAAAACACGCTGCAAAGGTAATGATTGATCAAGGGCAGGGAGGCACCATTATCAATACTGCTTCGGTCGCCGCGCTCAGTGGAGACGGTGGCCCACTCGTTTATTCGGCGGCGAAAGCGGCGGTCGTTAGCTTGACTAGAACCACTGCCGTGGAACTAGCGAAACACAAGATACGTGTTAATGCGATCTGTCCAGGTTTTATCCTTACGCCACTAGCTGATGGCGGGCGCCCAGAGAAAGCTCGTGTCACTTTTGCCGCAGCGCAACCCTGGCCAGAATGTGGTTCTGGTGAGGACATTGCTGGTGTCGCACTATTTTTGGCAAGTGAAGACTCTAGATTTGTGACGGGCGATTACATTCTCGTCGACGGCGGCATGACCGCAGAAGGTCCAGCATCGACGAGAAATTTCCCTGGTACATCAGCCAGGAATGCCGGTGTTTTTGGTGTTAACAAAGGCTCGACAGGTGAGCAATCAATACTGCAAAAGATCGGGAGTAGTTAACTGCTGTTAGCAATGTCATAACACCACCTCAGATAAACCCGGTGATTAATCGAGATCATTAGCTAAAGAAGATGTAATCTTATGAATATGGCTAGTTACGAGTTTGATGATAGCAAAGATTTAATGGCTCTGATGCCAGCTTCAGAACTCAAAGTTCTGATCGAGGAGTCAGCATACGATAGTCGAGATGTTCCTCAATTGCTTGCCAGAGCCGGCGCGTCGCCCACCCTATTTTCTGAGCCAGGTGAGTATGTCAATTCAGAGTTTGTCTGGCGACTACTCTCCATGGTCGGTTATGACCTTAACGATGAGTGTCTTGGTTTTTTTGCTCAACCGGTTCGGTCTGGAAGCACAGAATTGATGGTTGCCAGGGCCATGCAAGAGCCTAACATGGGCCAGGCAATGGCTGCGTTTGCGCAGGCAGGCAAGATCCTCTGGCCTGATATGGGCCTGCAGTTCAAGAGGCGAAACGGCGAGTTACATTTCTCCTTGAAATGTAAGAACCTGAAGGCACTACCTGATTCAGCACAATTATTTCTTGAGATTGCTTGCATCCCATTTTTCTGCATTTTTCAGTGGCTCACCGATGAAGAGATTCGCGCTACCCGGGTCCATATTGCCCATAGCAGACCCGAGAATGCAGTCCATCTGCTAGCAGCTCTCAACTGTCCGGTACTCTTCGATGGCGAAGGGGTCGAGATCATTTTTGACGACAGCATTGCTGATCTGCCACTGGCCAAAAAGGATTTGAGACTGTGGGGAGGTGGTATCCTTGAGGTGCTAATCGAAACCCAACAAAGACATAGCCATTGTTTTACCTCACAAAAACTGCAATCACTCGTTAGGTCTGCGTTACACCGCGGCATTCGATCTCAGTCTGCTATCGCCAGCTCGGCCGCCATGAGCGTCGCAACGCTCAGGCGTAGACTCATGATGGAAAAAACCTCGTTCCGTGAGTTAAGCGACCAGGTGTTTCGTGAAACTGTCATCAAGCTCATTACCAGGGGTGACAGTATCGAGACTATCACGGCAAAAGCAGGGTATGCAGATGCACGCAGCTTCAGACGCGCCTTCCAACGAGTTTTTGATGTGAGTCCATCTGAACTCAGGAAAACTATTAAAAGCGAACAAGCGAAATTGTCCCCTGTCGATTGAGAGCTTTAGGTATTGTTCACCTGCTCTCATTATCACTTAATTCCCCTTCGATTCAGAAAGCAGGATCCAGCATCCTCACTGCAAGCAATGAACTACCTGGCACAGCTGATCTTCATCGCTAATGGCTACACCCAGATTTGGATGAGCTAATACTCTGGTTCCGTGAGGATAATCTTCCAACGCAACACAAAGAGAAATACTTATGAAATTTGGCATCTTCTATGAACACCAGCTACCGCGCGAATGGGACGAGTTTAGCGAATATAACCTCATCAAGAACGCGCTCGAACAGATCGAACTCGCTGATCAATTAGGATTTGACTACGCCTGGGAGGTTGAACATCACTTCATGGAAGAATACTCGCATTCTTCTGCTCCGGAAGTATTCCTGGCAGCTGCGAGCCAACGGACCAAAAACATTCGGTTAGGTCACGGCATCATTCAACTGACAACCAATCACCCGGCGCGCGTTGCTGAAAGAGTTTCAACCCTGGACCTGGTTTCAGACGGTCGGGTTGAGATGGGTATTGGTGAAGGTTCTTCGGTTACCGAACTGCACCCGTTTAACCTTAGATTCAGAGATAAACGTGACGTCTGGGAAGATGCAGTTCGCTGCACACTTCCAATGATGTACAACGACGCCTGGGAATATGACGGCGAATTCTTCAAATTTCCAAAACGCGCTGTTGTGCCCAAACCAATACAAAAACCGCATCCACCACTCTGGGTAGCCTGTTCACAGCTCGACACTATCCGTTATGCAGCACACCGGGGAATGGGAGCACTGTGCTTCAAATTTGTGAATCTAAATGCTGCTGAAGCCTGGGTTAATGCGTACTACAACACATTTATACATCAACAACAGAAGTTAACCGACTACCAATCTAATCCCAATATCGCTGTCGTTAGCGGCTTCATGTGCGCTGAGACCGACGAGGAAGCGTGGGCAAAAGCTGACGGTTGGACATTTTTTCAATTCGCATTGCAGTTGTACGGCAAAGAAGGTCCTTTCGATCCAGGTACCGTCAATTTCTGGGAACGCTACCAGGAGTGGAAACAGACACCTGAAGGTCAAATACGAAGCGGTAGCGAATTAATTGGTTCACCCGACACTATTCGTGCTCGCCTCAAGGAACTTGAGGCTACAAACGTAGACCAGGTCATCTTTCTTAATCAGGCTGGTAAGAATACTCATGAAGATATTTGTGATTCGCTGAAACTTTTTGCCAGAGAAGTCATGCCAGAATTTCATGCTCGCGACGCCGAACATCAGGCCTGGAAGACAGCTGTGTTGAATCAGGAAATCACCCTCGAGGATATCGATACGCAACCTTTCGACATGGGCGAACATAAACCTACTCAAAAATCCACACGAGAAAAGATAGATATGGTCGCCAATACAAACGGCCGACCAAATTCGTCTTCCGATAATTAAAAAGACAGCGCAAACGATGGCGTCCTTCAGGGACATGGGTTTGCAGCCAAGACAATGAATACAACTAACACAAGGAATCAGTAACCGTGCATCCAGGTGAAATAGCAGCAGAAGAACCAAACAAACCAGCTTACATTATGACAGGCACAGGTCAGGTCGTTACCTATAGCGAACTCGAAGCAGGCGCAAACCAGATCGCCCATTTGTTTCGCAAACTCGGCCTAAAGCTCGGTGACCGTATTGGAATCATGTTAGAGAATCATCCCAGATATCTACAGATTTGCTGGGCAGCCCAGCGTGCGGGTTTGTATTACACCCCAATCAGCTGGCGACTCTTAGATGAAGAAGTGGCCTACATGCTTAACAACTCTGAAGCGAAAGTATTCATCTGTTCTCATACTGTTAAAAATGTTGCCCCTTCGCTACTAGACAATACACCCGGTGTCATTGCCCGCTACATGATTGACGGGGTTGTCGATGGCTATGCCGACTTTGAGGAAGCTATCGCCTCGATGCCAACAACACCTATTGCAGATCAGTGCGAAGGAGCAATGTTGCTCTATTCATCTGGTACAACCGGCTACCCGAAGGGTATACATCGACCACTTAAGTTTCAGGAATATGGAACAGCTGAGGTTGTACCTATTATGACTGACTTGTACGGTGCGACCAGAGACTCCATCTACCTCTCACCTGCCCCTATGTATCATTCAGCACCGCTTGGTTTCGCGATGCTATGTCTGCGGATGGGATGTACGGTTGTGATTATGGAACACTTTGACCCAGAGCAAGCACTCGCGAGTATCGAAAAATATAAGATCACGCACAGCCAATGGGTGCCAACAATGTTTGTGCGCATGTTAAAACTGCCTGTCGAGACACGCTCAAAGTACGATCTCAGCTCATTAAAATATGCCATTCATGGTGCTGCACCTTGCCCAGTATTGGTTAAAGAGCAAATGATCGAATGGTGGGGAGAAATTCTCTACGAATACTACGCTGGCACAGAAGCTATCGGCTTTGTGCACCTGAACTCTGCCGAGTGGCTGGCACACAGAGGATCGGTCGGAAGGCCATTGAACTGCGAACTCCATATCTGTGATGACGATGGCAACGAAGTGCCGGTCGGGACGTCTGGGACTATTTACATGGGAGGAGGGCCAACTTTCGAGTACTACAAGGACAAAAAGAAAACTGAAGAGACCAGGCATCCAGCAGGTTGGGCAACGCTCGGTGATGTAGGCTACCTTGATGAAGAAGGTTATCTATACCTGACTGATCGTAAACACTTCATGATCATTTCAGGTGGCGTCAATATCTATCCACAAGAAACCGAAAATGTGCTGATCATGCACGACAAGGTAATGGACGTCGCCGTCTTCGGCGTGCCTAACGAGTTTGGTGAAGAAGTAAAAGCCGTCGTACAGCTAAGAGAACATGTCGAGGCAAACTCAGACTTAGAATCAGAACTCATTGAATACTGCCGTGCGCATCTATCCCACGTTAAATGTCCTCAAACCATAGACTTTCGAAAAGAGCTGCCAAGACATCCAACCGGGAAACTCTACAAGCGTTTGCTTAAAGACGAGTACTGGGCAGCAGCCGGAAAGAACATCTAAACAAACACGAAGTATGGAGCAGTAAAAACATGGAAATTAACGATAAGGTAGCAATCATTACCGGCGCCGGTTCAGGCATCGGACGGTCACTCGCACAGAGATTTGCCGCACACGGCGCTAGAATTGTTATCTGCACCGATCTCAATGCTAAAGATGCAGCTGAAACCGCAGAATCTATTGGACCACAGGCATTTGCAGAGGTGCTAGACGTAGGTGATGAAACAGCAATTGAAAAGCTTGTAGCACAAGTCGAAGAGACCCACGGTGCTATAGACGTATTCGTTTCAAATGCTGGCTATGGTCGTCAGGGCGGTATTGAAATGCCAACATCTGACTGGAAGCGCATGATGGACGTACATACCTGGTCACATCTGGCAGCGGCAAGAGCAGTGCTACCAGGCATGCTTGAGCGAGGTAGTGGCTATTTATTGAGTACAGCGTCTGCAGCTGGATTATTATCTCAGTTTGACTCGGGTGCCTACGCTGTTTCGAAACACGCGGCAGTCTCTCTGGCAGAGTGGCTTTCTATCAACTATGTAGAGCAGGGAATTGGTGTTTCAGTTTTATGCCCTCAAGCGGTACGAACCAATGTCATGAGTTTCATGAAAAACCCAAAGGAGTTGGTCGATGTTGTCCAGGCCGGGGGTGATGGTATCCTGGAACCTGACGATGTTGCAGACCTGTGTATTGAAGCAATGAAAGATGGACGCTTCCTCATACTTCCACATGAGGAAGTAGAGACCTATTTTCAACGTAAGGCTAACGACTATGACCGATGGCTAAATGGTATGCGTCGTATGCGTCAACGGTTCCAGAAAAAGCCTGATTAGGATCACGGTCTATAATTTACATTCACCTTTGTAGTTATTAACGCTCTGTTTCGGTCACCAGCACACCTTTGTTTAGTAGCATATCCACTTCTTGTGTGCTGTGACCGGTCCAATCTGTAATTACCTCGCGGTTGTGCTCACCCAGATAAGTAGCGCCGCTACGAACACCGCTTAATGCATCAGAGAAGCGATAGGGGCTCTGGAAGATGGGCCTCGCCTTACCCTGCCCATCATCAACATCGACGATACTGTTTCGGTGCTTTAGGGTTATTGAATTGAGTAAATAGTCTTC
>CBDUKY010000203.1:0-6134 GCA_965367925.1 uncultured Pseudomonadales bacterium
GTCATCAAGGTCTGGAGCCTTGGGCCAGAAGCATCCTGGGTTGTGTTTGTTTTTATGGTCTTAATGACTGCAGCAGTTTACTTATGGCGCCTTGCAAGCCCTACCTGGCGAACCCCTGAAGCTTTTGCCAGGGTTATGGCTGAGCAGTAGCACCGACGAGCTGAGCGCTTAGAACAGACCTGAACTCCGACAAGATTCGATCTTTATCAGCATCCATTTGGAATGCTAGCTGTAGTGCCGTGCTCGCGAGGGTCGACATCAGTAGCATACGATGCCAGATATCCTCGCGCCGGACTTCTGGCCGAAAAATACTGACCTTGTCACAATAGGTGTCAGCCATTCTGATATTAAAAGCCTGGTCTAGTTCCGCGAGCACCGCGTTGGCTTGCACGCTGATCCACAATCTTGCGAAAAATGCATCGGCTTCACATTGATTGATAAGCGAGTCATAGAGACCCATTGCTGCGTCGTTTAATGCGTCGATAGAGTCTGCTGCCTCTCGCCCTTCATCCCATTCCTGCTCAAGCTTTGCGAACACATCAGCGATTAGCGTCCACAAGAGGCCATTCTTATCCGGAAAGTATTGATATACAGAGGCGATAGGCATTTCTGCGGCCACGGCGATTTCGCGCATGCTGACACTATCATTTCCCCGTTCGGCAATGAGTTGCTTTGCGGTCGCGATAATCTTTTCATAGCGATCACGACTGCGTTGCTGTCTGGGTAATCGTCTAACTAATGTTGAACCAGGGCTTTGTTGCAAAATATTTCTTGACCAAATCTGAGCAATGCTCATATTATTCAATCTTCAATCATCATTCAATAGGAAGTTGAATATGCCAGCCTTGCAAACCTTGCCCGCGGAGGCATCGACGAAAGAAATACTGGATATTATTAAGCGAGATGGTGCGGTTATTTTGAGTGGGATGCTTACAACATCTGAGATCAAACAATTTCGCGATGAGCTGGACCCCTATATGTTGGCCACCAGAGATGGAGAGGATGATTTTACTGGTCGATCAACCACGAGAACCGGGGCATTGATTGCTCGCTCGGAGAAGGCGAGACAGATGGTCATGAATGAAACCATCGTCAAGGCGGCAAATGAATTTCTTGCGCCCTTCTGTCAGCGTATCCAGTTGCACCTGACCCAGATCATTCGTCTGAAACCTGGGCAAGGTAAGCAACAAATTCATCGTGATCGCTGGGCCTGGGGTCACTATATGAAAGATATCGAACCCCAGTTCAATACAATCTGGGCAATTACTGACTTTACCACTGAAAATGGTGCGACCCAGGTAGTGCCGGGTAGTACGGAATGGCCAGATGACCGGGAGGCCAGGGAGGAAGAAATCTGTCAGGCAGAAATGCAGGCTGGTTCAGTTTTAGTTTATACCGGAAGTGTATTCCATGGTGGCGGTGAAAACAGATCGAACACTGATCGTATTGGGGTGAATCTAACCTATACCCTGGGTTGGTTACGACAGGAAGAAAATCAGTATCTGTCCTGTCCGCCAGATATTGCTAGAGACTTGCCACCGGAATTGCAGGATATGCTGGGTTACACCATGGGTCAGTTTGCCATGGGCTATTACACGCCACCATCAGCGCCAGGGGAGCAACCTGAATGTGTCACACCAGCATTTGCTGTACGAGAAGTCACTGGTGGTGCGCTGGGCGGAGAGGATCTGCTCGCCGCAGCAATGGCTAATAAGTAGATTAGTCATTATCAGGCCGCATAGTTTTTGTGAGTGCTCAGCAACCGGGGTGAGCATTCACTAGCACCTTGCTCCTGACATGGTCGCCATTGGTGCCAGTAAATTTTTACCTGTAGGATTGCCCTGGTAACCCAGGGGGAATGCCATGCGACTTTATAAAAAACTGATACCACTTTTTGCCACGACCATCATGCTCCATGGTTGTGCAAAATCTGAACCTCAACCCAGTAAAACAGTAACGCCACCTGATGCAGAAACTATCCATCAAAAGGCGCTGGTACTAGATGCGCATGCGGATATTGAAATCCCTGGTAAGGAAGATCGCTATGCCGGTGCAGATGGAAGGTCGAAAGTCGCGCCGGACAAGATGAAGAAAGGCGGTGTTGATGCGGTTGTGATGGCCGTTGCCGTGGGTCCAATGCCAAGAACACCAGAAGGTTATGCGGCAGCACGTGCGAAAGCCGATTAAGAATTAGCGGCAGTTGTTGATATGACAAATGATCCAGCTAACAACCTGGTATTAGCGCGGTCCGCAGACGAGCTTGTTGATGCGCATAACGCTGGAAAGGGCGCCTTGATTTTGGGTTTTCAAAATGCGCTTATCCTTGGTCAGGATGTCTCGGCAATTGATGATTTCTACAATCAGGGTGTACGAGTTTTTGCCTTGACTCATATGGGCCACAATGATTTTGCCGACTCATCTAGACCACTGTATGTTGCTGAGAAGGGTGCCCACGAAGCAGTGGAAGAGCATGGCGGCTTATCTGATCTCGGGCGCGCAGCCGTAAAGCGCATTAATGAGCTAGGTGCCATTATGGACATCTCTCAATTATCAAAGGCCGCAGCATTGGAAGTGCTATCCCTATCGACAGCACCGGTAATTGCAAGCCACTCAAATGTGCGTGCTTTAACGGATGTAAGTCGTAATTTGTCTGACGAGGAAATCGACAAAATCGGTGAAAATGGCGGCGTAATCCATATTGCGCCATTTCGGGGATACCTGTTTGATTCAACCAATGCGGACCTGGATGTGCAAATCCGCGCTGCTCGCCGGGAAGCGGGTATAGAAGAAGACTCTTACTATCCATTTGAGTTGTACTGGGAAATTGAAGATGAAGCGGTACAAACGAAGTTTCTAACAACCGTAAGCGACCTGTTAGGTCCTGGTAGCATTGATGCGATGATTAACCATATTGACTATATAGTGAATCGAATCGGTATTGATCATGTAGGTATTGGCACGGACTTCAATCACGGTAGTGGTATTGCTGGATATGATGATGCCAGCGAGGCACTTAATGTAACCAGGGGATTAATGGCTCGTGGCTATAGTGCTGAGGATATAGAAAAAATATGGGGTGGGAATTTTTTGCGAGTATTTCGCCAGGCTGCTGACAAACCCTGATAAAACATGTCTATAATCCCCATCGAATGTGAGTAAAACTTTGACCTGACAGAATTCAGGCTAAAGATAGTGTCACCCTTTCGGGCTGTCGAATTTTTATTTGTTTTCGCAAGGTACCAACCTTCGCAGAAATAGAAATTCGACAGCCCGAATTAGTTTTAGCCTGGCGTATCCAGTGTATATGACTTCGATTATCGGAAGGATTCAACAAGAATGATTAGATCTCTACTAGTGCTGGCCGCGATTGTTGTGCTCTCCGGGTGTGCTGCTGCAAAAGATGCTTCAGGTGTCATGCAACGTAATTACGCAATCGTTGCTGAAGTGAACCAGAATTACTCGGACATCAGAGGTTCCCAGCAAGCTAGAGTTTGTCAGAATCTGCTGCAGTTGAAAAAATTCGATGTTTTCGATGCCTGTATGGCTGACCTTAGAAAGAACAGGATGCCAGGAGGTCGTTTCCCCATTGGCGGCGGCGGTATTGGCGGCGGTTCCGATGACTTCTCGAATAAAGCATTTGGCGATGCCTATTACTATGGCATCCTCGCCGAAGGGGCACTTGAACGGGCTGACTTTGAAACAGCAGTTAAGTATGGAGAGATTGCCCTTAAAGGTGTGAACAATGCGCCGTCGCAAAGAGAGAGTTATGGTGGTAAGTACGGTGAACTATCACTGGTGATTATCGCTCCCAGGGTCTATGGCGTTATGGCCTTGTCTCAAGGTGCACTGGGAAATGAGCAGGCGGCAAAGCGATACACTGACCTATTAGAAAACTTGAATTTTGATTGTTTTGTTTGTTCTGGTTTTAAGCGAGACCAGATCACCTGGTTATCAAGAGCGAAGTTTGCTTCAGGAGATACCGAAGGGGCCTATCAAGTCCTTACTGGTAAAAACCTTACAATGGATAGCCTTGGCTTCAGTGCGTTAAAAGCGGTTAATCGCATTAATCCTGCCTACTATGGTGTAAAACTTTTTACCGGTTTTGATCTCGGCGATATTGAAACCGAACTCAACCTGCAAACCAATACTATGCAATGCCGTGCCTTATTCCTTGCTAGAAGTGAAGCAAGTTACAGTTGTTATCACAGTATTTTAGAAAATGAATTCACACCCTTCTATGGCAGCATCGAATTTCTCGCACTAAAAGATAGTGCGACTATTGAAATTGAAGCGGGTGAGTTTGCAAAAGCGGAAGAGAAACTTAAACGTGCAATCAACCTCCTTGAATTGCAACGATCCAGTTTGAAACTGGAAACCCATAAGATGGGTTTCTTAACAGATAAACTCGCTGTCTATCAAAAACTCATTCCGATACTGGTCTCACAAGGTCGCCATGGGGAGGCGTTTGCTTACGCTGAGCGTGCCAAGGCACGTGCACTAATAGATACGCTTGCGACAAGGGACAATCTAGTTCGTAGCAAATCGTCACCAGCAACTGCGAGCTTGTCTGATTCTATTGTTAAACAAGAAGCGAGGCTGTCGGTAACTGATGTGAACTTTAATAGTCAGCAACGCTCCCTTGATCGTTCTTTATTGATTCAAGCGAAACAAGCGTTGAACACTGCAGCGCCTGATTTTGCATCCTTAACCACAGTTAGCCCACCAGACGTCAAATTACTCCAGACTCGACTGGGTCAAGGTGAGGCATTGATTGAGTACTATGGTGCAGGGGATCAATGGTTCCTGTTCTTGCTGACTGCAGAGGGCATTACTTCGATTGAAATTGAAGCAGGACAAATTGAATCCCTGGCGCGGCAATTCAGGACACAAATACAATCTAGAGGAATCTATAAGCCGACAGCAATGGCGCTTTATGACAGACTTGTTAAACCCGTCTCTCACCTGATTGCCACGAATAGCCGGCTTACTATTGTTCCTCATGGCATTCTTCACTACCTGCCTTTCGCGGCACTCCACGATGGTAATGGGTTTCTCGTTGACAGATTTAGTATCAACATCCTACCCAGTGCATCAGTTCTAACATTTCTTGATAACGAGCCAAATACTAGCCACGGTAATCTTGTGCTGGGTAATCCTGATCTAAAGAACACAGAATTAGATTTGCCTGGTGCAGAAATCGAGGCGACAGAAATTGCAGGTATATTGCCAGATACCACGTTGCTAACACGGGCGGAAGCGACTGAATCGGCAGTAAAAAATCGGCGAGGTAACTATCGTTATTTACATGTAGCCTCCCATGGCATCTACAACGATGAAAAGCCGCTTGAATCAGGTTTGCTGCTAGCATCTGATACACAAAATGATGGAATTCTGACGGTTGCTGAACTCTACAGTACAACGATTGATGCAGACCTTGTGACCTTGTCTGCTTGTGAAACAGGACTTGGGAAGGTGAGTTCTGGTGATGATGTGGTCGGTTTCTCGCGCGGGTTCTTATATGCAGGTGCTGATTCAATTGTATCGAGTCTATGGAAGGTTGATGATGCAGCAACCAATCAGTTGATGCAGAATTTCTATCGTAGACTACAACAGTCCGATAAGGGCGCGGCGCTTCGTCTTGCTCAATTGGACTATAAGAATCTATATTCTGATCACCCATATTACTGGGCGGCGTTCCAACTCACGGGATCGCGTTTTTAATTGGTTTTAGTTGATTTTGGTGTGTTCGACATGTTGCCAAAGGATTGGCCGTGTTGATTTTGTGTTAAATCTAACAAGGAGTGTGTAAGTGGCAGAGCAATCAGGGAATGTTTCAATACCGACCAAGATAGCGTTCGGTATTGGTGCCTCGGGTGAAGCAGCGACAAATTGGATTTTCAATGCTTTAACCTTTTTTTTCTACAATCAGATACTAGGTTTGTCCGGCACCATGACTGCCATGGCAGTAACTATTGGTATTGCCTCGGATGCTGTTACCGACCCGCTTATGGGTTCTATCTCTGATCGTTGGCGTTCCAAACTTGGCCGTCGCCATCCGTTCATGTTTGCTGCTCCCTTGCCGCTCGTGATCACTATTTATCTGATATTTAATCCACCAGCGGGGCTGGATGAAT
>CBDUKY010000204.1:0-6131 GCA_965367925.1 uncultured Pseudomonadales bacterium
CATTGAAGAAGTGCTCGACTGTTGGTTCGAATCCGGCTCTATGCCTTACGCGCAACTTCACTATCCCTTTGAGAATCAAGCAGTTTTTGACAAGGGCTTTCCTGCCGAATTTATTGCTGAAGGTCTGGACCAGACCCGCGGCTGGTTCTACACATTGATCGTACTCGGAACAGCATTATTTGATACAAACCCCTTCAAGAACGTAATCGTGAATGGGATTGTCATGGCGGAAGATGGCAAAAAAATGTCAAAACGCCTGAAAAACTATACCGCGCCTGACGAACTTATGGAGGTGCACGGCGCCGATGCACTTCGCCTCTACTTAATAAATTCTGGTCTGGTTCGCGCGGAAGAGCAGAGATTTTCTGATGCTGGCGTCAAAGACATGGTCAGGCGTGCGCTTTTACCATGGCTAAATGCCTTCAAGTTCTTTAACACCTACGCCCAGATCGATCAGTGGCAACCGTCAGAAACTAGCGTGCCATCCGACAACATCATGGATCAATGGATCCTATCCCGGCTACAAACATTGAAGACCAACATCTCAAGAGAGATGGAAAACTACAAACTCTACAATGTTGTACCGGCTCTTTTTGAGTTTATTGAAGAGCTAACAAACTGGTACATTCGCCTAAATAGGTCGCGGTTCTGGGTTGAAGGTACAACTAAAGACAAGTCTGCCGCTTATCAAACTCTCTTCACAACCTTGCACGAACTAACCCTGAGCATGGCGCCTTTTGCACCATTTCTATCAGAGTCTATTTATCTTGCTCTCAAGCAATACCTGCCAGAAACCGCACCAGAGTCTGTTCACCTATGCAGCTACCCAGAAGCGGAATCCGGCAGCGTTCAACCCATGCTCGAACAAGCAGTTACTAGGATGCAACATATCATCCTGCTAGGACGTCAAAAGAGAAATCAGGAAAAGATCAAAACCAAATATCCGCTTCAAAACCTCACTGTTATTCACCAGGACACAACGCTGCTCGATGAGATCTCCAGGCTCGAGGCTTACTTGATGTCTGAATTGAATGTTAAACAGGTGAGCTACAGTACCGACGAAGAAGCCTTTATTAATCTATATGCCAAGCCAAACTCACCTGTTCTAGGTAAGCGGCTAGGCAAGCGATTTAAAGATTACAAACAAAAAATCGAGGCTTTAAGCTCAGCAGATATCTCAGCATTTCAAGATAATCAGCAGCTTGTCATCGATGGCGAAACCTTCGGTCTTGACGATCTGCTTATTTTTCGGGAAGCGCGAGAAGGTACCAACGCATTATCAGATCGATTTATCTCGATAGACCTGGCCTGCGAGCTCAATGATGAGTTGAAGGCGGAAGGCCTGGCGAGAGAAGTTGTTAACCGTATCCAGAAATCCCGAAAAGACATGGGACTGAATGTTATGGATAGAATCCTGGTTGATATCAGCGGTTCAGCGGAACTGGTTTCTGCAGCCATGGCCCATGAAGACTATGTCAAAAGAGAAACGCTCGCAGACGAGATCAGTGCTGTGGATGACAGCACTGAGTTAAACTTCGACGTAGATGAATTTACCCTTGGTCTGACGCTTAAGAAGATTGATTAATAGCGTCGTCATTCCCTTGCACCACGTCATTGACGAGGGAAAGGAATTCATCGACATCGAATGGTTTCTTAATAAAGTAAGCTCTCTGGTCATCGATAATATTGTCGATGACCTGCTCTTGATGATACCCACTGACGAGAATCACTGGTGTGCGCTGATCCGTTTGCCTGACTTCCCGATACACTTCAACACCTGACATTTTTGGCATGGTGCAATCCAATATCAGCGCATCAAAGTAATCCTGATGCTCTGCGAACTTGCGCAACGCTTCACGACCGTCAGGTGCAGAGATAACGCCATAACGATCACTCTCCAATATAGACACCATCAAACTTCGAATCCGCTGATCATCATCAGCCAACAGTATCTTACCTTTATTTGTGCGCGTCACACCTGATCCTGCAACCACTCTTAATCTGGCAGTATCCTCAGCGGTTACCTGCGGAAAATAGACCGTAAACTCTGAACCTTTACGGGGAGACGTTCTTACTCTAACAAAACCGTTGTGTTGCCGCACAATCCCAGATAGCGACGACAAACCAAGCCCTTTATTTGTACTCTTCACAGAAAAGAAGGGATCAAAGATTCGATCGATCATCTTCGGTTCCATCCCAACCCCAGAGTCTCTGACGGTAACAAACACATAAGCGCCTGGCTTTGCTTCCTCGGCCATCAAACACTTGGACAATAAATCTTCATCTACTCGTGCCAGGCCAGTCAGAATTTCAATATGCCCCTCTTTATCTTCGATGGCATCTACAGCATTGGTAACAAGGTTCATTACCACCTGACCTACCTGCGCCTTATCCCCTTTTAAATTCGGTAACGACGTTGCGAGTTGGAGATTAAGGCTAACTTTTTTCGGCAAGGCTGATTGGATCAAACTTTTCATACCATCAATACTGTTCGTTAAGTTGATGGATTCAAACTCCAGTGCGCCCTTGCCGGCGTAGAGTAGCATCTGAGATGTCAGATCTACTGCTTGTCGTGCGCCAGATATCACCATATACAAATCTTGTCTGGCTTCACTTTCCACTGGCGACTTCTTCATCGCCAGACTCGCATAACCAAGGATGCTGGTCAGCATATTGTTAAAGTCATGGGCAATACCGGCCGCAAGTAGACCCAGACTTTCCAGTTTTTGGGCGTGGCTAAATTGCAGCTCTAGTCGTTTTTGCTCTTGTGCATAAGCTTCGATCTGGTCATCACGGCGATCCAGATCTCTAATGAGCACTTCCGATGTAATAATGAGGAATGACACGCCCTGCAGCAGCACCACATAGGCGTTCAGGTCAACAATTAGCGCCTCAGTGTCAGGGGCGTGAACAAATGAACTACAGATCACATTCAAGCCCACATGCATCACGATCAAGCCACTCAGCCAGAACACACCAACGAATCCTTCTCGTCGATTCGCAATTAGCCAGTAGGCAGCCAGGACTAATAGCATTGAAGAAGGTACCAGCGTCGCAATCCAGCCAAGTTCTTTAGCGAAGTCAAAGGCCTGCATCGAACCAATACCAAACACTGAGAAGCCCACCAGAGCGACCAAACAGAGTTTCAAGGGTAGCGGTTTGCTCAGCATAGTTGCCACCGCCAACAAGACAAAAGCAGCAAAACCCAGATGCAAGCTATGCTCCAGAGAGCCTAGCCAACCAACATCTGGCACGAACGGCGCAATATGCATGGTTACCTGCCTTAGGATTTCGAGCAGCATCGCCACGCAAGCAAATCGGAAATATTTATATCCCGTACGCTTGTGGTATTGCCACAAACTAGCGACGACGATGAACTCAAAAAGCATCAAAAAACTGAGTTCGTAGAGAATATGCATATCGGCTTCAAGAAGGGTTTGCCGCAGTTTCACCCTAGACTTCGAAGCTGTCAAACGCTCTCGCCAGCAAATTGACTTAAGGCTATAGTGTGACTTTTGCTTTTCGGTGATCCCATGCGCGAACTACTAGACCAACCACTGGCGAATATCGCAGCTGCGGTAAAGGCCAAACAGGTGACATCTAAGGACATTACCCGGGAATTTCTTGATCGAATTGAAAGGGTAAATCCCGACCTCAATGCAGTTGTTAGCCATAATGGCGAGCAGGCAATGAAACTCGCCGCAAAAGCCGATGAAGAACTGAGCCAGGGCACCCATCACGGGCTACTGCACGGCATCCCAATGACGATTAAGGATAGCCTGGATACAAAGGATATGGTGACAACCTGGGGCACAGATGGGCGCAGAGATTTTCGTCCAGGTCGGGACGCAACTTGCGTCGCACGTCTCAGGGCAGCAGGCGCCATACTGCTGGGTAAAACCAATACACCCGAATTTACCCTGTCGTTTCATACTGACAACAATCTATTTGGTCCAACGAAAAACCCCTTCGATCTGACCAGAACCCCTGGTGGCTCTAGTGGCGGTGCAGCGGCCATTGTTGCCGCTGGTGCTTCTCTGTTTGATATAGGGACAGATACAGGTGGCAGTATTCGCCTACCAAGTCATTTTTCCGGGGTAGCCGGTATCAAGCCAACCACCGGTCGAGTACCTTGTACGGGTAATGCACTACCCTGCACAGGTCTGATTGCCCCGCTTAGTCAGGCAGGACCAATCGCGAGACATACGGAAGATCTAGAATACCTATTGAATATTATCCAGGGGCCAGACCTACTAGACCCAAATTGCGTCGATGCCAATCACCGCCCCTCTGACGAAACGGATGTAAGCCAGCTTCGTATTGCCTATTTGACTGACAACGGCATACAACGGCCCGCAGATGACATAGTACAAACAATCAACACCATCGTTACGATGCTAAAGGATGCTGGTTTGTCTGCCTCTGAGGCCCGCCCGTCAGGCATTGAAATGACCAATTTCATCTTGAGCCGCCTATTTAGCGCCGATGGCGGAGAATTGGTCGAGGCGCTACTCGAAGATTGTCGAACCACAACACCATCTGCGCAAATAAAGGCAAACCTGGACTCGCCAGGCTTACCCATTGATCAACGGGAATTTGCCCAGACAATTAACCTCTGGGACAACTATCGCAGCACCATGCTGGCATTCTTCGAAGACTTTGATGTCTTACTTTGTCCTGTGAATGCGAAAACTGCCCTACTACTGGGAGAACAAGAAAATCTGGCAGACTATACTTACACCAGCGCATTTAACCTGACTGGCTGGCCTGCAGCCGTGGTCCGGGCAGGCACAAGCCACCAGGGGCTACCTATTGGCATTCAAATTGTTGCTAGACCATTTCGAGAAGATCATTGCCTCGCCGTGGGACGCTGGCTGGAGCAGCAGTTAGGGGATTTTCCCAGACCAGATGTCTATGCAACTAAACCAAATTAACACCTGTAACGTCATATGTAGGACAATTACCGATAAGTCCAGCAATCAAGCGCAGAAATCAACCGATGCGTCGCGTCTTGCTGGAAACAATCGCCTGCAGCCAGTATCCTACGGGCCGATTATCGGGTTACCCCGTTCGCAAGGAAAAGTTATGAGTAACACAAAGAAATGGATTGTTGGATTATGTGCTAGCGCCCTATTGACGCCAATTGCACAAGCGGCCGATCTGGCAGACATTTACAATCTGTCAGTGAACAATGACCCACAGCTAGCCGCAGCAAAGGCTACCTATATGGCCACGAGAGAGTCAGTACCCCAGGCAAGAGCCGGGCTACTGCCAAATATTAGCGCCAGTGGATCAACCTCGGACGTTCAACGTACCGTGGTCAATAGCGGCATTACTACGGATTTCAACGAACATTCCTGGCAAGCAGTTCTGGTTCAACCTCTTTTCCGTCTTGATCGTTGGTTTCAATTCAAAAGTGCCAAAAACATCGAAGCAGGTGCGCTGGCACAATTTGCAAGCGAGCAGCAGGAATTGATATTCAGAGTCGCAGATAGCTATCTGACCATCCTTGAGGCTAACTCACAGTTAGTTTCCTCCATCGCAGAAAGAGATGCGGTTAAGCGTCAGCTAGAACAGGTACAGCAACGATTTGACGTTGGGCTAGTTGCTATTACTGATGTACTTGAATCTACCGCAGCATATGACTCATCTACCGTGAATGTTATTGAGGCTGAAGGCAGGCAAAACATCTCCTTTGAAACCCTGCTTCGTATTACTGGCGAACCATTTAACGACGTTGAAGGCCTCGCGGAAGAATTCCCCGTTGAATACCCAGAACCTAACAATGAAGATGCCTGGGTAAAACGTGCACTGGAAGGCAACTATGCGTTGTTAGCGGCCGCAGAGAATGTCACCGCAGCGCAAAGAAACCTCTATGCTGCGAAAAGCGGCCATCTTCCAACTGTGGATGCGCAAATCATCTATGGCGAACAGGTCTCTGGCGGTGCAAGTTTTCTTGGCTCTGAAGTCGAACAACGATCAGCCCAACTGGTGCTCAACGTACCGATATTCTCTGGTCTAAAGGTGCTCACGTTGTTTTCAAAAGTGGAAACCCTTTCAATGACATCGGTCGTATATCGGTAATAGACCCCGAAATTAAGTGATGCCTTGCCCAAAATATAGATACTTGT